>NZ_JBBKBV010000033.1:0-39159 GCF_037892815.1 Oceanobacillus sp. HCA-5259
TCATACTGGTTGTTTTGTTCAGTTTTCAAAGAGCAAATGTTCTGCCGTTTCCTTAACGGCGACCTATCTAATATAACATGAATGTAATATCCTGTCAACGACTATTTTTTATTTATTGTCGCTAAGTCGTTTGAATCTCTTTCGCTTTTGGCGACGGTTATTAATGTACCATGATATAAATTGGAAGTCAACGAAATAAAGAAAATCTAAATTATCTTTTAATTACGTTCAAAACAAGAAAATAAACGCTTCTATTATATAGTAAAATGACATCATGATTCCATTTCTCATTTTTATTTTACTAGAATCCGAACCTGTCACGAATCCCTAACCTTTTAATCCTCAATTTCAAAGAAAATATGCTATACTACAAATGGAATACTAAGGGAGGAATCTGAAAAAACATGTCACAATTAGTCTATTCGAGTAAAATAAATAAAATCCGTTCATTTGCTTTAATCTTGATTTTTGCTGGAATTCTTCTTATGTATGTAGGGTTGATTTTCAAAAGTAGAGAATGGTTGATGGTTATCTTCTTCATATTTGGTCTATTAGCAATCTTCGCGAGCTTAATTGTCTATTTATGGATCGGTACACTCTCGCTCCGAGCCGTCCCGATAATATGTCCCAGTTGTGAGAAACCGACAAAAATGCTCGGACGGGTTGATGCGTGCATGCACTGCAAACAACCGCTCACATTAGATAAAGATTTAGAAGGTATGGAGTTTGACGAGAAATACAATAAACGTAAATATGCCAAACAAAAAAATCAATCAACCGATTAAAAAAGTCACCCGGGGTATCATCCCAGGTGACTTTAGTTTAAATTAATGTTTCTCTGTTGCTACCTTACTGCACTCTTCACAAGTTCCATACAATTCTAGGCGGTGGTGGCTAATGTTAAAGCCCGCTACTTGTTCTGCCAGAGATTCTACTTCATCCAATGATGGGTAATGAAAATCTACAATCTTACCGCAACTGTTACAAATAATATGGTAATGGTCGGTTGTAGTGCAATCAAACCTGCTGGAGGAATCTCCATAGGTTAGTTCACGTACGAGCCCGATTTCTTTCAACACACGTAAATTATTGTAAACTGTTGCAACACTCATATTAGGAAACTTCCCCTCCAGCCCTTTATAAATCTCGTCCGCTGTAGGGTGAGTCATCGAACTTAGAAGGAATTCGAGAACTGCATGACGTTGTGGAGTAATCCGGACGCCTGATTCTTTTAATGTATCAATCGCATCTCGCAGTCTTTTTTCAGACATCACAGCAACCTCGCTTTCAATTAAATATTCAATCTAATAGATAATATAACATACAACTTATATTATTAATTAATAATCTTTATAATCAGTGTACCGTTATTCTCAATTCTAGTCAATATAAGTAGCTTGAGAATAGTGAAAACTTATCAATTATCTGCTAATATTAATTAATAACCGCGAGTTAAATCAATTTTATTGATGTATTCACCCTTATTACTTACATATACGGCAAGGTTCTTATGGAAGATATCCAATGCCCGTTTCACATATTCTGGAGAAAGACCAGAGATGTGTGGGGTGATTGTAATATTCTCTTCTTTCCAGAAGCCATGCTCTTTAGGGAGTGGCTCCTCTTTAAAGACATCAAGAACAGCATGGCCAATTTCTTCGTTGCGTATCGCCCGCAGCAGATCTTCTTCAACCAATACATCTCCTCGGCCCATATTTAAAAACACGGCGGATTCTTTCATTGCTTTAAAATGTTCATAAGTTAAAAGCTGTTTCGTTTCCTCTGTACTCGGTAGAACAGAAACAATTAAATCCGCTTTAGGTAAAATATGCAGTAATTCCGCTGTGTTATATACTTCATCAAAATGCTCAGCTGCTTTCCCGCTCCGGGAAATTCCTATTACATTCATTTGAAATGCTTTCGCCAGTCTTGCAGTTTCGCCACCGATTGCACCCGTTCCAAGGATGAGTAATGTCTTTCCGGTAATTTCTTGAACCCTTACTCCTTTATCCCACTTGGAATGACGCTCATTTTCAATAATGGTTTTCGAATTGCGGTATACTTGAAGAAGCATTGCAATTGCATATTCGGCCATTTGCGTCTTATGGATGCCTCGCGCGTTTGTAAGCAGGATCCCCTTTTCTTTCAAGCGTTCAAACGGAAAGCCATCCACTCCCGCAGATAAGCAAGCGATCCATTTTACGTTAGGTGCTTTTTCAAGCAACTCTTTCGTCACATCATTTCCGTACGTAACATATACTTCTGCCTTCTCCAAGTGCCTCTCCACTTCTGCATCAGTTTCGCCAAAAATAAATTGCTGCTCTGGAAAAGTCTTTATCAATTTTTCTTGATGCTTGTCTGCTACTTTAGCTGAAAATACAATCATGAAATCACTCCTCATCCCTATAGATTATGTTCTATTATGCATGAACTTCATCACGTAAATATTTCAGTGCCTCTTCCACATGCCCTTTCACTCGGACTTTACGGTATTCTTTTAATAACTTTCCTTCTTTATCAATAATAAAAGTAGAGCGTTCAACTCCATAATATTCTCGTCCAAAATTCTTCTTCAACTTCCAAACATCAAAGGCTTTAGCTAATTCATGGTTCTCATCCGCCAATAATTCAAATGGCAAATCATGTTTTTCGATGAATTTCTGATGTCTTTCCACCGGATCTGGACTTACTCCAAGAATCGCTGCATCCAGCTCACTGAATTTCTCATGATTATCTCTAAAATCACAAGCCTGCGTTGTACAGCCTGGCGTCATATCTTTCGGGTAAAAATAAAGAATGACATATTTCCCTCTATAATCACTCAAACTGATTTCCTCTCCGGACTGATTCTGTATAGTGAAATTGTTAACTTCTTTTCCTAATTCAACTGTCATGAAAATTCCTCCATCTCTTTTATCGCGGTGTAACTGGGTATAGCCCCCACATCAAGCTCCAGCAGACATTTCAGTTTCTAAGTGGGAGTTGCAGCAACCAGTAACTGCCCGGTTAATTCGACTAACATTCCGTGAAAGTGAAGTACAGCCCCACAGAATGAAGTTCTACTTTATACCCACTATATCATAGACAGTAACTGGATTCCTTAAAAAATGCTTTAATTCATTATGTACGAAATGATAATATTTGATATAGTAAATAGGCATCTATTCATTATATGTATTACTGTAATAACTCATGAACAAGGAGGCTTAACGATGAATCATCAAACATCAGAAAAATTGCATCAAGAAGCATTAGAACATATTGTCGGAGGAGTGAATTCCCCTTCCCGCTCTTATAAAGCAGTAGGTGGTGGTTCACCTGTCTATATGGATCGTGCTGAAGGTCCTTATTTTTACGATGTCGACGGAAATAAATATATTGATTATTTAGCGGCATATGGTCCAATCATTACGGGACATGCACACCCACATATAACGAAAACGATTCAAGAACAAGCGGCAAAAGGGGTGCTTTACGGAGCACCAACGAGTCTTGAAAATAAATTTGCGAAAATGTTAAAAGAGGCAATTCCTTCCCTTGAAAAAGTCCGTTTTAATAACTCGGGAACAGAAGCAGTAATGACAACTATCCGTGTCGCTCGTGCATATACCGGACGAGATAAAATCATCAAATTCGCTGGGTGCTACCACGGACATTTTGATGCAGTGCTCGTTGAAGCAGGCTCAGGACCTTCCACATTAGGAACACCGGATTCAGCTGGTGTTCCACAAACAACGGCCAATGATGTCATCACTGTTCCTTTCAATGATTTAGCAGGACTAAAAGAAGCATTAGAAAAATGGAAGGATCAAGTAGCTGCAGTTCTTGTGGAACCGATTGTCGGGAACTTCGGAATCGTGACACCACATGACGGGTTCCTTCAAGGCGTAAATGACCTTGCCCACGCGGCAGGTGCACTCGTTATTTATGATGAAGTCATTTCTGCATTCCGCTTCACTTATGGAAGTGCCCAGCAAGTGTACGGTGTCGAACCGGATATGACAGCAATGGGTAAAATCATCGGTGGCGGCTTGCCAATCGGTGCTTATGGCGGGCGGAAAGATATAATGGAACAAGTTGCCCCGCTCGGTCCAGCTTATCAGGCAGGCACGATGTCAGGTAACCCGTTATCCATGGCTGCGGGGATTGCCTGTTTGGAAGTGCTTCAAGAAGAAGGTGTTTACGACAGGTTGGAGAAGCTTGGTGCACAGCTTGAAGCAGGTATTTTAGAAAAAGCAGCGAAACATCAAATTGATATTACAATCAATCGTCTGCGCGGAGCATTAACCGTGTTCTTCGGTACAGAAGAAGTAACAAACTACGCGGAATCCGAGGCAACCGACGGTGAGGCTTTCGCGAAGTTCTTCCAACTGATGCTACATGAAGGAATAAACTTGGCCCCATCGAAATACGAAGCCTGGTTCCTAACGACGGAGCATACAGAGAAAGATATTGATGACACAATCGCAGCTGTTGACCGAGCCTTTGAACAAATGAGATAAAACAAAAACAGGAAGAAATCTTTTAACGGATTTCTTCCTGTTTTTTATATCTTGATACCATTATCTAAATTCTGGATTTCATATAAATCAAAGTAACTTCCTTGTTTCTTCATTAACTCTTCATGTGAACCTTTTTCCACGATTTTCGCGTTTTCGATAACGACGATTGTATCGGCATGGGTAATAGTAGCAAGGCGATGGGCAACGATAAAAGTTGTCCGCTCCGCAGCAAGTTTTTCCATCGTTTCCTGGATCAATGATTCACTCTCCAAGTCAAGAGCTGATGTTGCTTCATCGAATATGAGAATTGGTGGGTTTTTCAAGAATACACGGGCGATTGCGATTCGTTGTTTCTGACCACCGGATAATTTCACTCCTCGTTCACCGACTAATGTATCGTAGCCTTTCGGGAGACTCATAATAAAATCATGAGCATTCGCTGCTTTTGCCGCTTCAATTACCTCTTCATCCGAGGCATACGGATTCCCCATTCGGATATTCATTGCAATCGATTCACTAAATAAAATATTGTCCTGTAAAACCATCCCAATATTATTCCGTAAAGAGCGTGCTTTTACATCCCGAATATCTGTACCGTCTACTCGGATTGCTCCACCGGTCACATCGTAAAAACGCGGAATCAAGCTAATAAGTGTTGATTTCCCGCCACCGCTCATTCCAACAAGGGCAACGGTTTCCCCTTTTTCCACTTTGAGGTTCACATCTTTCAGTACTTGCAATTCATCCTCATCATAATGGAATGAAACATGTTCGAACTCCACCGTACCTTCCACTCGGTCCAATTGCTCGGCGCCCTCTTTATCCGTAATATCATATTTTTCATTCATGAATTCGAATACCCGGTCAATCGAAGCAATTGATTGGACTAGGACAGTGGATGAGTTGACTAAACGGCGTAACGGGCTATACACCCGGTCCATGAACCCGACAAAGGCAACCATCGTACCGACTGTCACATTCCCATTAATCACCTGGTAACCTGCATAAGCAATCACGAGCAGTGGAGCAAGGTCTGTGATTGTGTTCGTGACGGCAAATGTTTTCGCATTCCAGTCTGTATGTTCTAGGGCTTTATTCAGAAAGCCAGAGTTTCGCTTACCAAATTGTTCCTGCTCATAATCCTCCAACGCGAAGCTACGGGTGACAGGTACTCCTTGAATTCGTTCATGGAGATGGCCCTGAACCTCTGCCAATTTCTGTGACCGTTCTCTTGTAAGCTGCCTGAGTCGACTATAAAAATATTTAATTGCAAATCCGAAAAACGGAAAGAGCGCAATAGCGACGAGTGTTAACGGAATATCCATAGCAAACATGATGCCAAGTGCAATAAATATAGTAATTAAATCCAGCCACACGTTCATTAACCCGGTCATCACGAAATTCTTCGTTTGTTCGACATCATTTATTACCCGGGAAATTATTTCACCGGATTTTGTCTTCGAATAATACTTTAAACTGAGCTTTTGAATATGGTCAAAAAGCTTATCACGAATATCGAAAAGAACCGTGTTTCCGACCCACTGGGCGTAATATTGTCTGGCATATTCAATCGGTGGACGGATGATTAAGAATATCAGAAAGGCGATTCCCATTACCCATAAAAGTTGGGTTACTTTCTCATCCGTTGTCAATGTCTCCACATAAATAATATCATCAAGGACATATTTAAGTATCAGTGGCATTAACAAAGGGATTCCGAATTTTAAAATCCCGATTAAAATCGTCAGGAAAATCTTCCACTTATATGGCTTTACAAATTCCATATATTGTCTAATACTACTCATGCAGTCATCTTCCTCTTATACGGCTATAAATAATAGTTACCCATCTATTGTTAACCTTTTTCCTTTCACTTGTAAAACAAAATGCCTTGCTACAATTTGTAACAAAGCATTTAGATCGATTTCAATCTAACGGTATGTAAGGTATCGTTCATACCAATTATCGACGAAATCCGGTGCGAAGGGACCTTTCTGCTGATGGATCCAATGTTTCAATAATCTTAAGTTTTTTTGTAAGATCCGGTCGATTTCAATCGGATAATTCATCAATTTCCTATGGAGATCATATTCATCTTCATCAAGCAGCTCATACGTCATGTCCGGAAACACTCTCACATCCAAATCATAATCAATATATTTCAGGGCTTTATCTTCATATATGAATGGAGAACTAAGATTGCAATAATAATGTATGCCGTTATTTCGGATCATGCCGATAATATTAAACCAGTGTTCGGAATGGAAATAACAGATTGCCGGTTCCCTTGTCAACCATACTCTACCATCACTTTCCTTCACCTTTGTCCGATCATTTGCCCCGATTATTTCTGACTCCGTACCTTTTAAAACTAGGCTGCTTTCCCATATGCGATGAACCGTCCCATTATGTTTATAGCTTTGTATTTCTATTCTAGAACCAGGCTCCGGAGCAACCACTTGGATCAACCTTCCTTTTACGTTAATTACTCTTTTCTTTTTATATCTTATCTATTATAAAGGGAATGATATAAAATATAAAGGAAAAGAGCCTCCTATAACGGAAGCTCTTTTTTATCCAAGTTATTTTTTGTTTTGTTGAGACTTTTGGTTTTTGCGTTTTACTTCTTGTGCATCAGTCTCAGAAGCAAACTCTGTCCCATATTGACCTTGCTGTGCCATTTGGTTTTGCTGTCTTACTTTTTGTACATTGGTGCCCGCCTTAGAGTTTTTAGGGTTGTTGTTAGCCATCAATATCACCTCCGTAGTTGTTAATTTATCCATTTCTCGCAGGACTATACGGAGGAAAATATTACTTCTGGAAAGCTTGGAGAGGCACTAGGCACCAAAATGTCTAAAAACCGCGGATTCTTAAATGCGATACAGGAAATGGTAGTTTTTTCATTTCGTCTGGGCTCGCCAGCCGGAGGCGGTTGTCTGCCACTTCGATCGCATCTGTTTGGGCTTCGTAAATTTCGATATCCCATATTAAATGGCTGAAGACGTGTTTCAAATCGCCGTCCCGTTTCCCAAGCCTAACATCAACACCATATTCTTTTTTAAACCACTTCGGGATATCGATTAGAGCAACTTCGCTGAGCGGAACCATTGGAAATTGGTACATATTCGCAAGCAATCCCGTTTCCGGTCGTTTTTCAATTAAATAATTGCCGTCCGCATTTTTCACCTTTAGTGCTGCATAAAATATTGGCTTTTGTTTTTTCGCCTTCGATTTTACTGGTAATTCGGCTTGAGCACCGACTTCAAAGGCACGGCAATGTTCTAGTACGGGACAGACGAGGCAAGCAGGTGACTTCGGTGTGCAAATTGTTGCACCAAGGTCCATAATCGCCTGATTAAAAGATGATGGATCTTCTTTTGAAATCACTTCCCTAACGACTGTTTCAAAATGTTTTTTCGTTCGCGGACGAGCGATATCATCATTAATTAATAACAAACGGGAAAATACGCGCATGACATTTCCATCCACGGCTGGTTCTGGCTGATTAAATGCAATAGACAGAATTGCTCCTTGAGTGTAGGGGCCGACACCTTTTAAGCTTCCCAACTCCTTCTTTTCATCCGGAATGGTTCCCCCATAATTTTCCACGACTTCCTGTACCGCTGTATGTAAGTTCCTCGCCCGTGAATAATATCCTAACCCTTCCCACTCTTTCAATACTTCTTCTTCTGGGGCTTCTGCGAGTGAGTATACGGTTGGATATTTCTCCATAAAACGTTTAAAATAAGGGATAACAGTATCTACTTTGGTTTGTTGCAGCATGATCTCAGATACCCAAATACGATAAGGGTCCCTCGACTCTCTCCAAGGGAGCATGCGCTTATTTTCATGATACCAAGTTAATAAATCAGATTCGAATGCTTTTATGTTAAAATTTTGTAAAATATCTTCTACCATTGTGCCACCTTCCTTTGGTACAATTGATGTATACGATTAAAAGTAACCTAAAAAATTATTGCTGTTTTTGACTATGAACATTGATTAATAATAATTAAAACGATAGGAAGTGTCCTTAATTATGGATACCGCTACACATATTGTAATGGGCGTCTCACTTGCAGGACTTGCAACATTAGACCCCGTTGTACAGAGCGATCCAATGCTCTTTAACGCTGTACTCGTCGGAACAATTGTCGGGTCCCATGCACCAGACTTTGATACCGTATTTAAAATGAAAGATAACGCCACCTACATCCGGCACCATAGAGGAGCAAGCCATTCGATCCCAGCCGTTATCCTATGGGGGCTACTCGTTTCCGGTGGTATATACTTATTCGTCCCAGAAGTAAGCTTTCTTCATTTATGGCTCTGGACTGCCCTTGCCGTGATCATTCACGTGACAGTTGATCTCTTCAATGCATACGGAACTCAAGCTTTCCGGCCGTTTACGAATAAATGGATTGCAAAAGGCTTCATCAACACGTTCGATCCATATATTTTCACATTGAACGTTGTCGGAATCATCGCCTGGTCACTCGGGGCAAATCCCGCCTATACGTGGATCACGATTTATACGGTCATCATCCTCTACTATATTAAACGATACTTGGATAAACGGGAAATCGTTCATAAAATCAAAGAACATTTTCCTGATACAGTAGAGATTGCAACTTCACCAACATTAAAGCAAAATTATTGGCGGGTCGCAATTACGACGAAAAATCGGTTCTATGTAGGTAAAGTGGAAAATCGTCATATTGAAATTGTAGATGAATTCGAGAAAATATCCTTACCGGAAATTCCACTTATTGAAACAGCGAAGACGGATGAAAATATTGCTGCATTCTTGAACTTCTCCCCCGTTTACCGCTGGGAAATCAATGAGTTCGATGCCTATACCGAAGTAAGACTGATTGACCTTCGCTACCGCTCGAATGATTATTATCCATTTGTCGCTGTAGTGAAAATCAACCCAGACCTTGAAGTTATCAGTTCCTACACAGGTTGGATCTTCTCTGAGCATAAGCTGCAGCGGAAATTATATGCTAGTGACACGCTCGCCTAAATTGATTTATCGTTAGAAAACGAAGGTTGTCACCAAGCTATTAGGTGACAACCTTATGTAGATAATAATACCAAATAAGAACAGCAGGCTATCCTGCTGTTCTTTTATTTATCCACCTTTTTGCCAAGTAGTGAAATCGGCAATGCTTCTATCGCTTCATATCGTTCATCAAGCAAATTAATTCGATATCCCCAAGCAAATATACCGTTTATGTACTCAATCTGAAATCGGAAACCCGGCTCCATCTTCAATTGATAAATTTCTTCTGGTTTGAATTCATCTGGGTTCATCGTGTAGGAAATGGCAACCTGCATTTTCCTTTCATTAATCTGTACTTCGGAAATATTCCCTTGCTGCTCCGCTTTCAGTGCTTTTTCTTTTAATTCCCCAATTTCTTTATATAGTTGCTCCACGGAGTAATCACTATATCGATAATTCATGTCGTTTCCCCCTATCCTTCTTCTAGCTTACCAACTTTTCACCAGGAAGGGAATAATCAAACTCCTCGCGGGAAAATTTGTTATTCCTGTTCGATCTGTTCTTCAATAAACCGCTCAATTAAATCGAAGGGAAATCCTTTCCGGTACAATCCCTCTTTAATCTTGTTTCGGAGCTCATAACCGGAAAACTTCGCTGCATGTCTCCTCACCAATTTCTCCCCTTGGAAAACAAGAGCATCCCATTCTTCATCTGTATCCAATTCACCGAAAAACTCCGAGGCAACATCTTTCACAACATCGCTAGCAAAACCTTTCTGAATCAAGTTCATCTGAAGCTGTTCCATCCGTTTACGAAAAGCATGCTTTGTGGATTGCCGAAGTTTCTTTTCCATAAACTTATACGCCTTATCATATTGCTCCTCATACCCATACATCGGAATGACACTTGCAATAATTGCCGCACTGACACCTTTTTCTTTTAATTCCTGCTCAATCAGCTTTGGACCTTTCGACGAGGTGTTCATTCTGGTGCGGATGAACATTTCGGCAAATTCCCGATCGTTCAGCAGTTTTTCTTTCGTCAGGCGCTCGATGATTTTCTCTATATACTCAGGCTCTAATTCCTTCTTCATTAAATAGTCATAAATTTCTTTTTTTGTCCGCATTCGATAGCTTAAAAAATGAATAGATTGGGTATAGAACTGATGGAGCCTTTCTTTTTGCGTTATTTTCTTGATTGTCTCTTCATCTAGTTCCAATCCCTTACGCAGCCTGAATTCGATTAGTACTGCTTCATCGACACCGAATGCAAAAGCTTCACCATTTCCATCATCAAGGAATATGTTATAACGGCTCGTATTTTTCTGTTGCGTTGTGATTCGGGTAATTTTTTTCAAAATCCTTCACCCCTTCCATCCTATTTTATCATGAAAAGAGAAGGGGCAGTGAATGTTCAGCATCCACCCAAATTTGTTTTTCATTAACCGATCATAAGTTGCTTTCGAAGGCTTGACACAGGGCCTTTGGATACTTTAATCCCGGCAGAAAAATCAGACGAAAAAGAAACAAAATCAGTAAAAAATTTTTAATAATATTTTTTTAAAAAACCCATTCACATTTTGTAAAATCCGTTGTAGAATGAGTTAAGTAAATTGATTACATCATGTAGAAAAGAGATGACGGCTTACAGCATTCCGTACGATTAAGAAATTTAATAGGGAAGGCAAATGGTGCGCCACCGGTATGTTCATACTGGTTCTAGTGGGTTCGATTCCCACCCCGAATTTTTGTTTATCGCAAGTTTTAACGTAATATCGTGGATAAAAATTCGTGGGTAGGATTCAGGAGGACCGCTTGTTTTAGTGGCTGCACCTTGAATAATACCCACCTGGAATAAAGGAGGGTTTTTTTATGCTAAAAATGCGTGAATTACAAGAGGTGCCAGTTCTGTATGAATTGATGACACATCCTGAAGTATTTCCCTACGTTAGACAAAAAGCCGACACATTGGATGAATTTTATTTTGTAACAAGACAGACGATCGAAGCCGAACAAAACCAAGAGTTGATTTCGCGAACGATTCTAGATGAATTCGGGCAGCCGATTGGTACAATCAATTTATTTGATATTGAAGAGAATCACGGATTCCTCGCCACTTGGATTGGGAAGCCTTATTTTGGCAAAGGGTATAACCGTCAGGCAAAGGATATGTTTTTTGACGAGTTATTTTTCACCCAAGGGATAGATGGTATATTCATGAAGGTTCGTAAAACGAATATCCGCTCCTTAAAAGCCGTATTAAAGCTTCCATATATCGCATTAGCTAATGAAACCTATCCTGAAGTGTTCGCGAAAGTCAATCCAGATGAGGAGATTTATGATTTATTCGTTATATCAAAGGAAAGCTATGTCTCCTACAAACAATTCGTACCTGTAGAAACAGCAGCGAGTGGTATAGAGGTTTCATAAAGTGAAACTTCATTCAGTGGGGGATCCTTCCCCCCTAATAAAGGCCGTATATTAAAATAACCAAAGCTGGTTCAGATATATCTGGCAGCTTTGGTGTTTTATTTGCTCCTATACACCGTTACTGAGTTAGATTCTCCTTATCTGTCTTAAACTGCTTCAGTGCTTCTTCCAATGCTCTTTCCTTTGTATGTTCGAAAGCATACACCGTCTGGATACCCGAGCTCTCAAAATCCATTGTCGCCTGCCAAACCTGACACTTCTCCACCCCTTCAAGATAGATGATTGTCGTTTTCTTATCCAACACTTCTATTTCAATTCTCTGATTGTTAAACACACTTCGTAATAGCAAGCTCTTTGTATAACTTGAGATTAATGGATGATATAACACCATGCAACCTAGTGACAAAGTATCACCTCCTTCGTTCTAATCAGGAACATATTATCATATGTTAACTAAATGAACAAGCGTAGTGGAACTTATTGTCTTTTTGCGTGATACCATATGTATTGTCTAAACGATTATATGATTCTAAAAAAAGTAGTGATGCTTAAATGATTGAACAAATCGCTTACAATATAAAATTTTTAAGGGAACAGAAAAAATGGACACAGCAAAGACTTGCTGATCAATTAATGATTTCCCGTTCTACCGTGACAAAATGGGAAAACAACCAGCTGACCCCTGATATACAGAGTTTAATTAAACTTAGCAGTGTATTTAACATTACACTCGATAATCTTGTAGGCAATTATACATACCACGAGGAATTGATGAAGGAATTTAAACGGATTTACCGTTCCAAATCGGTTGAATTTGATGATGAGGCTGTTAAACTTGTGGAATATATGATGAAGTTCCCTGAATTGAAAGAACAAATTTATCGTCTACAGCAATTATCCATTAAAAAGCAAATATCGGTTCAAAAGCTATTAGCAAGCATAATCGATCAATATGAACAAATTTGAAAAGAGAGCAGGAAGACTGCTCTCTTTTTTGTTGTTCAACATTCTCACGTATGGTGCAAAGGGTGCTTATGCCTATTGTTTAAAATTCGTTTTTCTGTTATATTAGTAGTATAACAGACAAACGGGTGGGACAGATGCTCTGACCCCGTGTCCCAGTGAAAGGTGGGTGTGTGTATGTTTTTAGAGCTTGATATGGCTGGGGATAAGCCGATTTATGTTCAGTTGAAGGAGCAGATTATTGAGGGGATTGCGCGGGGGAGTTTGCGGCCTGGGGATGATTTGCCTTCTGTTCGGGCACTTGCTGCTGATATTGGAATTAATTTGCACACGGTGAATAAAGTTTATCAACAGCTGCGGCAAGAAGGATATATCCAGATTCACCGCAGCCGGGGAGTGATGATTCATCCGGACGGCTTTCTTAAGGCTGATAAAACGTACCGCACAAATCTTAAAGCAACGTTACGGCCCCTCATTGCGGAAGCGATCGTCCATGATTTTAGTGCAGAGGAATTTGCCCGTTTATCTCAAGAAGTATATGAACAAATTTTAACGAAAGAAGGTGGAGAAGATGAATGAGTTCCTATTTCCAATCATCGTTTTAACGATTTTTATTCCAGTAGTAGTAACGATTACGTTCATCCCTTACTGGACGCGGAGAACGGAAAGCTTTGGAGTTACGATTCCCCAGAAAATTTATCCTAGCGCTGAGTTAAAGAAAATGAGGAAGCAGTATGCAGGATACACAAGTATATTTGCCCTGCTTCTATTAATTGTTTTATTCGCTTTAGACTGGAACGTATCTGAACAGGTGTTGGGAATCCAGTTAGCCATTACCATTATCTTATATCTACTAGTCAGCTTTCTCATTTATTTGAAATTCCACCTTGAGATGAAAAAGCTGAAAGAAAAAAGAAATTGGAATGAAGGAAAAAGCGAGCGTCTTTTTATTAGCACGAATTTCTACCAGGATAAATTAAGATATTCAAATCTCTGGTTTTTAATCTCGTTTTTCACTACATTTATCGTTATATTTTTCACCTTTAAAAATTATCATATACTTCCTGAACGAATTCCAATGCAATATAATTTCTCTGGTGAAGTAACAACCTGGGCGGACAAATCATATCGCTCTGCACTGCTTTTTCCAGTTCTAATGCTTTATATGACTCTAATCTTTTTATTTGTAAACACAATCATCTCTCGGGCAAAGCAGCAGATAGATAGTGAAAATCCGGAGAAATCATTGAAACAAAATGCAATGTTCCGTAGAAGGTGGTCACTTTTTACCATTATCGGCGGTATTGCCTTAACCTTACTCCTTGCCTTTGCGCAGATCAGCCTATTTTTTAACTTTAGCCCTGAAGTCTTTCTGATGATCACGTTGAGCTTCACAGTCTTGCTCATCGGTGGAGCCATTTACCTTTCGTTTACGACGGGTCAAGGTGGGAGCCGAATAAAGTATGGAACAATGATTAATGATGGGAAAACAATTAATCGCGATGACGATAAATATTGGAAGCTTGGGGTCATCTATTTCAACAGGAATGATCCTGCATTATTTCTTGAAAAAAGATTCGGTGTCGGATGGACGATTAATTTCGCTCGTCCTTTAGCATGGATGACACTTATTCTAATTATCGGGTTTGCGATTCTTATTCCACTATTATTCAGTTAAAATTGGAGGGATAAATATGAATGAATTTGCGATGGAATCTATTAATTTGGGATTGATTTTGCCAATATTTTTTATCCAAGGAATCTTAATAGTCGTAGCAGTTTTCGACTGGATCAAACAGGAAGAAAATGTCCGGGGTAACCGTTGGGTATGGCTTGTTATCATCCTAGTCCTCACGATGATTGGACCGATTCTATACTTTATCTTTGGAAGGAGAAAATAATGATGAGCATCCTTTCCGTAACAGGCTTACGTAAAGAGTACAAAAATATGACTGCTGTACGTGGTGTCGACTTCTCTCTTCCTGAAGGGAAGTGTATTGCACTAATTGGACCGAATGGCGCCGGGAAAACGACGATCTTACGGATTCTTGCTGGACTGCTGAAACAGACGGATGGTGCTGTTACTTTTTCCGGTAAAGAAACAAATGCGGATATTCGTAAATTTATCGGCTACTTGCCACAGTATCCTGTTTTCCCTAGTTGGATGACCGCACGTGAATTTCTGCTTTTCAGTGGAGAAATCGCTGGCCTGACAAAAGAAGAAGCAGCGAGACGTGCAGAAGATTTAGCAGAACAAGTCGGGATTACAAATGCACTTGACAAACGGATTAGCGATTTTTCCGGAGGGATGAAGCAGCGTCTCGGAATTGCCCAAGCGATCATCCACTCTCCACAACTCCTGCTGCTTGATGAACCAGTTTCATCCCTTGATCCAATCGGCCGGCGCGACGTATTAACCTTACTTGAAAGGTTGAAAAAAGAAATGACGATTCTTTTCTCAACCCATATCCTAAATGATGCCGAAGAAGTTTGTGATGAGCTTCTTTTGCTTCATAATGGAGAAATCAATGAAGCGGGTTCAATGGAAGCGTTGCGGGAAAAATATCAAACGTCTGTCATAGAAGTTGAATTTCAAGAAAATCCTCAAAGATATTTAGAGAAGCTAAAACAACTTCCGGGTATAACTGACTGTACGCTCGAACGGCAAATTATAAAAATTCCAGTAGCTGATATTGCTCAAGCTCGGAAAGAGATTTTCCAAGCTGCAGCAGAAGAGAATTGGCCAATTATCGGTTTTAATTTAAATCGTGCTTCTCTTGAAGACCTATTTATGAAGGCGGTGAAGAAATGAGACAGTGGCAAACGCTTGTTAAGAAAGAACTGCTTGGTAACTTTCGGGATAGGAAATGGATTTGGGTACCCATCGTTCTCATTCTCCTTGCCGTCATGGATCCTGTATCAAACTATTATTTACCGCAAATTCTCGATGCAGTCGGTGGACTCCCCGACGGAGCGATTTTCGAGATGCCTCAAGTCACCGGGATTGACGCCATCATGATGAGTATAAGTCAGCTCAGCAGTTTAGGAATATTAATTTTCGTTCTTATTTCCATGGGCACGATTGCTGGTGAAAGAAAATCCGGAATTGCGGAACTGATTCTTGTAAAGCCCGTATCCTATACGGCTTATATTATGAGTAAATGGACAGCTCTGCTCGCACTCGTACTCGTATCCTATATCGTAAGCATGCTGTTCGCCTGGTATTATATCGGGATGCTCTATGAGTTCATACCAATCGGGGATTTTTTGCTCCTTCTTTTCTTTTACGGACTCTGGTTCGTCCTCGTTGTAACACTATCGATTTTTTATAATACGGTATTCAGATCACCTGGACTTGTCGCGTTCAGTACCATTGCAACAATTATAGTTTTGAGCGTTGTAACAAGCATGTTCGGACAAAAATTGAATTACAGCCCGAGCAATCTTTCAAACCACGCCTTGCACTATTTGCAAACCGGCGACATCTCAGGAGCGCTCATCGGCTCAGCAGTAACAACGATTAGCATCTGCGCTCTCCTGCTTGTCTGGAGTATTTATATCTTCCAGACAAAAGAACACGCATCCTAAACCGCGTCTATCATAATTGAAGTTAAATGTTAGAGTAGGAAGAAACCAGGTTTTTATTTTCCTAAACAGGCAGATTATTCGCCTTGGTGGGAAAGTAAATGGAGTTTGTTTGCCCAATTAAGCTGCTTACTCTATGCAATGGGAAAATAAACGAGATTTATTTTCCCAATTTAGCCGAATGCTCTATGTAATGGGAAAGGAAACAGGATTTATTTTCCCAATTTAGCCGAATGCTCTATGTAATGGGAAAGGAAACAGGGGTTATTTGCCCAATCTAGTCGCATGCTATATGCAATGGGAAAATAAACGAGAGTTATTTGCCCAATCCAATCGCTTGCTCTATACAATGGGAAAATAAAAGGGATTTATTTTCTCAATAAAGCCACATGCTCTTTACAATGGAAAAGTAAACTGGATTTATTCCAATCAAGTAGCCTGCACACTTCAAGAAACACGAAAAAAGCCAGCATCATTTGCTGGTTTTTTCTTATTCCCTATCCTTAATTCTTTTCAGGAACCTTTCTATCGGCTGCATTTCAGGAATCACAATATACTGTTTACCGTCCGTCTCGACTATTATATTACCATAGCCGGCTGTCGAGAAGATTTGACTCTCAACTTTGGCCAAATTGTTAATTACCCGTTCGACTGGATGTCCGTAATCATTCGAAGCACTATACGTAATAATCGACACCTCTGGATTTACTTTTTTGAGAAATTTTAATGTACTACTGGAATTCGAGCCATGATGGGCGACTTTTAAAACTTCCGAATTGACATCATACTTTTCAGCAATTGCCTCTTCCTGTTCCGCTTCCACATCACTCATAAAGAGAAAGTCTATTTCATTATAGGACAACTTTAACGCTATGGCTGATTGATTCCTATTTTCCGCATGTTCATCTGCCGCATGTAGAATGTGCAGTTGCACATCTTCTGCTAACATGATTTTGTCATCTGCTTGAGCGATTTGTACGGGAACTTGTTCTTTGAAAAGATAGAACCGATATTTGGCAAAGGTTTTCGTCAATTGAACCTCTCCATTCTCCAAGACTTTCCGTACAGGAAAATGCTCCAACACATCGATTAATCCGCCAATATGATCATAATCCGGGTGGGTCGCAATCATTAAATCAATTTCTTCGATGTGTTGCTCCTTTAAGTATGATATGAGCTTACTTCCCGCTTCAGGAACACCGCCATCGATTAAGATTGCCCGATTATCAGGAGTTTCAATTAACATACTGTCCCCTTGCCCAACATCAATAAAATGGACGCGTAAGCCGCTGTTTGGTGCTGTATATGTAATTTGCGGGATCATAAGTAATAAAAGGAAGAATAAATGGAGTACTTTTTTCATCGGTACCACCCTTTCTTCCTCTTATTTTGCTCCGAAATATTCCGCTTATGAGCATGAAAAAAATCCCGCTGCACTAGGGCGGCGGGATTAACAAGTTTTAAGCCTGTTTTACTATTATTTCATCTTCTTTTACATCAATATGAACCTTATCCACGGATTCGGACTCAAGAATTAAATCAGTAAGTTGGTCTTCAATTTTATCTTGGATGACACGACGTAATGGTCTTGCACCGAAGCGTGGGTCGTATCCAAGTTCGACCAGTTTTTCTTTCGCTGCACTTGTAATTGTGATTTCAATATCATTTTCCTCAATCGTTTCTTCAAGCTCATGCAGCATAAGGTCAAGAATAGATAATAAGTTTTCTTTTGTTAATTCGTTGAACTCTACAATCGCATCGAAACGGTTCAAGAACTCTGGTTTGAAGAAATCACTTAAGTTTTCCAAGGTCGAAACGGCGTCATGTGTGTTATTGAAACCAACATTGACTTTCTTCGTACCTGTACCAGCATTACTTGTCATAATTATGACGGATTCTTTAAAGCTCACCATTCTACCTTGGGAGTCTGTCAAATGGCCATCTTCCATAATTTGCAGGAACATATTTTGCACGTCTGGATGTGCTTTTTCAATCTCATCCAGCAAAATGATGGAATACGGATTATGACGGACTTTCTCGGTTAGCTGGCCTGCTTCTTCATGGCCTACATATCCTGGTGGTGAACCGATAATCTTGGACACGGAATGTTTCTCCATGTACTCACTCATATCAAGACGGATGAGTGCGTCACGTTTACCGAATAATTCTTCTGCAAGAACTTTCGTCAGTTCCGTTTTACCGACACCAGTCGGACCTACGAAGAGGAAGGAACCAATTGGACGTTCTTTCGATTTCAAGCCTGCACGACTACGACGGATTGCTTTAGCAACTTTGTCCACCGCTTCATCTTGTCCAATTACTTTGCCACGTAAATGGGTTGCAAGGCCCTTCATCTGCTTTTGTTCTTCTGCTTGCATTTTCGTTACCGGGATCCCTGTTTTTTCTTCAACGATCAATTCAATATCTGCTACTGTTACATCGGTAACTTTTTCATTGTCATCCGCTTTCTCCAATTGTTTCTGTAATTGGATTTCTTGGTAACGGAGATTTGCCGCAAGTTCGTAATCTTCGCGTTCGGCTGCTTCTTGTTTTTCCTTCACAATTTCATCCAAGCGTTGTTGCAAGGAGTTTGCATCTTGCTGTGAATTTTTTAAATTCAAGCGGGAGCCGACTTCATCCATTAAATCAATCGCCTTATCCGGCAAGAAACGATCTTGGATATAGCGATCTGATAATGTAGCAAAAGCTTCAATAACATCATCAGAATAATTCACTTCATGGAACGCTTCATAGCGATCTTTAATTCCATGTAAAATCTGTACCGTTTGTTCAAGCGTCGGTTCTTTTACAATAACTGGCTGCAGGCGACGTTCGAGTGCCGGATCTTTTTCAATTTGACGATATTCTTTAAGTGTCGTTGCCCCAATTAATTGCATTTCCCCACGGGCAAGAGCGGGTTTAAGAATGTTTCCTGCGTCCATTTGTGAACTCTCTGCTGTACCTGCCCCTACAATTAAGTGGATCTCATCAATGAATAGGATGACATCTTTTCTTTCCTGGAGTTCTGTGATCAGTTTCTTCATTCGTTCCTCGAACTGACCACGAATACCAGTATTGGCAACTAAAGAGGCGACATCCAGCAAGTATACTTCTTTAGAGAGTAACTTACTTGGAACAGTACCTTCGACAATTCGTAGTGCTAGACCTTCTGCAATTGCCGTTTTACCTACACCTGGTTCCCCGATAAGGACCGGATTGTTTTTACTTCTTCTGTTCAATGTTTCAATGACTCGTTTAATTTCCTGATCGCGTCCGATAATCGGATCGATTTCTCCTGCTCGTGCTGAATCAGTTAGATTTTTCCCTAATTGGTCAAGTAGACCTTCACGTTTTCTTGTTTGCTGTTTTGTACGTGCACCTGTTTGTCCATTTCCTCCAGCTTGGAAGAATTGATTTTCAAACGGATTTTGCCCTTGATTAAAATTAGAGAAGAAATTATTTGCCTGGTTCATCATATTTCCTTGTATTTCACGTAAACAGGAGTTACATAGATGCATTTCCATACGCTGTCCGTTCACAAAAACAGACGCATTTACATTTGCTTCATTCTGACCGCAATGTTGACATTTCATCTTACATTCCTCCTAAAGTAGTTTTATATTGATCAAATTTGACTTTGACTATCTTTGACTTTAACTACATTATACTCTGACCTATTTTGACTTTCAAGTGTTTTGCCTAACTTTTTCTAAAAAAATTTATCGTGGGAAGAGAGCGGACATGGCTAGCCCTGAACACCTAAATCACCCACAGCAATTTTATTTTATAGTTTCCGATAGAACGAAAAAGCAGATTGAGAGTCGTTTCATCTCATCTGCTTTTTTCATTTCATATTTTTAGCATCATTTTTATAATCGTTATCCCAAAAATTGATTCCTTTATTTCTTCCGTAAAACTAACAATTGACAATTCGTCAAGAAGGTTGAGTAGATATTTTTAGCAGCCATCTATCATCCCTCACTTCTAAGTATTCTATAGTAGTATACCCAAAATGTGCGCCTGGGAAACTAATGATTCTAGAAATCAGATTTTACAAGTTCTTCATTTCTCTCTGACGTAATTCGATTCTTCTTATTTTCCCTGAAGATGTTTTCGGAAGTTCATCAATAAATTCTATTTCTCTCGGATACCTGAATGGTGCCGTTTCACGTTTCACATGATCTTGTAATTCTTTAATCAAACCTGGGTCGTTCTTGTCCACATTTTGCTTTAATACGATAAATGCTTTTACAATACTTCCGCGAACCTTATCTGGACTTGCCACTACCGCACATTCTTGAACAAATGGATGTTTCACAAGCGCATCCTCTACTTCAAAAGGTCCAATCGTATACCCCGAGCTGACAATGATATCATCCCGGCGGCCTTCAAACCAGAAATAGCCGTCCTCATCCTTGCGCGCCTGATCTCCGGTAATATAAAAATCTCCTCGTCGGGATGCTTTTGTCCGTTCCATATCCTTATAATATTCACGGAAAAGAGCTGGACTGTCGATATGGACTGCGATGTCCCCAACTATATTTACATCTGCAATATTGCCATCTTCGTCAATAATTTCCACTTCATTACCTGGCGTTGGCTTGCCCATGGAACCTGGCTTTACTTCCATATCTTTCGTAATGCCAAGGAGTAGAGTATTTTCTGTCTGACCGTAGCCGTCACGTACCATAATCCCAAAATGCTTGCGGAAAGTATCAATTACTTCCACGTTTAGCGGCTCTCCAGCAGAGACGGCACTACGTAAATGTGGCAGCTTATAATCTTCAAGATGTTCGACTTTCGCCATTAAACGGTATTCTGTTGGTGTACAACAGAGCACATTGATTTCATTATCCTGAAGGAGCTCCAGATATTTGGACGGTTCAAATTTACCGCTATAAATAAATCCAGTCGCTCCTGTTCCTAGTACGGATAGAAACGGACTCCAGATCCATTTTTGCCAGCCTGGACCTGCCGTTGCCCACACTAAATCATCCTCTTCCACGCCAAGCCAATTTTCTGGCGCTGTCTTTAAATGAGCAAATCCCCAAGCATGTGTGTGCACAACACCTTTTGGATTTCCTGTTGTTCCCGAGGTATATGGCAAAAATGCGATTGTCTCCCTGGTCGTATCTGCCATTTCAAGTTCATCACTGGCACTCGCTTTTGCTTCATCGAGAAAATCCCATCCATCAACGGTATGTCCCACAGAAAATTTCTTTAGTTCCGCAAAATTAGGCACTTTCCCTACCTCGCTTGTAGATTCATGAAAAGCTACAACGCCACTAACTTCCCCGTGTTGGATCCGATATTCCAATTCGTTGGCCTTCAGCATTTCGGAGCTTGGAATAATTATGATTCCTGTTTTTAATGCTGCTAAATAGACTTCGTACGTTTCAATGAGTCGTGGCATGATGATGAGAATTTTATCTCCTCGCTGTAAACCACTGTTCAGGAATACATTCCCGATTTTGTTTACATTCCGTATTAAGGCCTGATATGTAATCTCTTTTTTATTATTGTTTTCATCTAGCCAAATAAGTGCTTTCTTGTTTTTATCTTTCGCATATTTCTCGACTTCCATCGCAATATTATATTGTTTAGGTGCAATTAAATCCTCTCTCATCATCGTGACTCCACCACTTTCTTATGAGTTTTCATTATTATAACAAAGAATCAGAAAGTTTGGTATGATTTTAATCTAAAAAAATCGAGAAGCAGCTGTAGTTCTGCTTCCCGATTTTTCTTATGCTTAATAGCCATAAATAACCTCTGGTATATGATCGCGGAGGACAAGGTCGTCAAGACTTTTAAATTGATATCCTTCCTCTTTTAAATCCGTTATCAATGCAGCAAGCGCTTCAGCATTGTCTTTAGAAACTGTATGAAGTAAAACTATTGCACCTGGATGGATTTGTTCCATCACTTCTTCATACGCATAACGCCAGCCTTTCTGATTGGATGTCTCCCAGTCTTTAAATGCAAGCGACCAAAAGATATGAATGTAACCTAATTCATTTGCCCATTCCAATGTCTGCTCACTGAAAATGCCTCTTGGGGGGCGTAGATATTTCAAATCTTTTTGATCGGAAACTTCTCCCACTTTTTCCGCCAAGTCTTCAAGTTCTTTTTGCATAGCTTCTTTCGTTAAAATGGAGAAATCAGGATGATGATAGGAATGATTTCCAATAATATGCCCTTCATCAACCATCCGTTTTACTAATTCAGGGGCGGTCTCAACATAATGTCCGGTGACAAAGAAGGTAGCTGGAACATTTTCCTTTTTCAATACGTCTAAAATTTGCGGGGTGTACCCTTCCTCATAGCCATTATCGAACGTTAAATAAATATATTTCCCGCCAGATTGATCGGCGAAATATGCGCCATATTCCTGTAAAAGCGGATTATAGGAGCCGATTTCCGGTATTTCTCCGCCCTGACCTTTTTTATAGCCCCAGCCATAACCCTTTGCATCAACTTCATTCTCTAAACTGAATCCAAGAAGCAGTGCAAAAATGAAACAAAACCCTAACAAACGCTTCATCAACAACACCCTTTTTTTCCTAGCATAACCTGTAAGGACGAAATTATGCGGAAGTGGGACAGTTGGGGTCAGAGCATTTGTCCCACTTCGTGCGGGACAAATGCTCTGACCCCCGTGTCCCGAAAAAACTACAGGATCATTGCTGCAATCCAGCCGAATATGATCAGTGGGATGTTGTAGTGGATGAATGTTGGTACAACTGTATCCCAGATATGGTTATGATTGCCATCCGCATTTAAACCGGATGTCGGTCCAAGGGTACTGTCAGAAGCTGGTGATCCTGCGTCACCAAGAGCACCTGCCGTTCCGATTAGTGTAGCGATTGCTAATGGCGAAAATCCTGCCGCTACACATATTGGAACATATAAAGCAACTAAAATCGGAATCGTACCGAACGAAGAACCGATTCCCATAGTTACAAGAAGTCCTACTAATAAAAGAATAAATGCAATGACAGCCTGATTATCGCCAATAAAACCAGCAGATGCCTCAACTAATGCATCGACTGCTCCAGTTTCGCGTAAAACTGTTCCGTAACCGGAAGCAACAAGCATAATAAAGGCAATCATTCCCATTAGTCCAATCCCGTCAGCCATAATTTTATCCAGATTCCGGTAGGGAACAACGAGAAAGGCAAACATAACGAGCAGCCCAGCTAACGCACCAAGGATTAAATTTTGTGTTATAATTTGGACGACTAAAGCCGCTACAATTGCGAAGATCGTAAATAAATGTTTCTTATTGAAGGTAAGGTCCTCTTCACCTATCGTCTCAACATTTATAGTGCCACTCCCTCCAGATCCTTTCACCGGGTCTCTTTCTTTCCGGTACGTAATAAAGATTGCGACAAATAGTCCAACTACCATTCCAAGTCCAGGAATTAACATAGCAAATGCTGTGTCCCATGCAGTTAACTCAATGCCACTCTCCGCTAAGCCATCAACAATGATACCGTGGAAAATAGCGCCAAAGCCTAACGGAAGCATTACATACGGCGCTTTTAACCCAAATGTCAGTGCTGTAGCAACAGCCCGGCGATCAATCCGCATCTTGTTAAACAACTTCAGAAGCGGTGGGATTAAAATGGGAATAAATGCGATATGCACAGGAATCGCGTTTTGAGATAGACAAGCGATTCCAGCGATAACAAGCAAAATCGTCGCTCTCTTCCCAGACAATTTATTGATTACAAAATTCACGAGAAAGCCTGTTATTCCCGTATAACTAATAGCAATCGCGAACGCTCCTAATAAAATATAACTTAAAGCCGTATTCGCCTGACCACCCATTCCACTTACAAGTAAATCAATCGTATCTACAAATGAAAGTCCTGACATGACGCCTGCAACAATTCCAGCTGCAATCAGCGCTAACACAACGTTAAGTCGTAATAAGCTGAGGATAGTCAGCACAAGAACGGAAACAAGAACAACCCATTCCACCTATTTCTTCCCCCTTAAAATCTTTACTCTTTCACCACTTTAATACTTCATCATAATAAAGCATTAAAGATAAAAAAGCAACAGTTTTTTAAAAGAGAAACGGGACACGGGGGTCAGAGGCAATGTCCCACTTCATTGGGACATTGCCTCTGACCCCCGTGTCCCGCCTGTTTACTTCACTTGGAAGGAATAGGATAGGTGGTTTTGGACAGGAATCCATGCTCCGATTCCCTGTTTTGTTACATTTTTAATTGTTAGTTGTTTTTTTGTTCCCTTTAATTGGATATATACTTCTCCGAAAGTTACCCGGCCCTTTTCATGAACAGCTGGTGTATACGCTTCAAGAATTCCTAATTTTTCTGGAGGGACAGGATAACCATGAGCCATTTTTGTATTCCGCCCTATCTCCACTTCATAGGAAAGAGGAAGCTTGGTTTTATCTTTCGCTTTTTGCAGTACCATTTTCCTTACCGTTTCTGCATTAGCAATCTTATTCGTGAGCATTCCTTTAATTTCCTTATGTTCCTGTTGAATATAGTTCATCTCCTGCTGACCATCGGGACCGTTTTGGAACTCATTTTTATTAATAGCCTGGTATTCCCAATTCACTCCTGTTTCCAATGATTCGTACTGTAATGGCCAGCGCCCAAGATAAATCTCTCCACGATACCCGAAACCAATTGGAGACGGATCGATACTTGTCTCATTCAGCTGTTGAATCAACTCCGAGTTTTCAATTGCAACAGAGGCACTGTCCAGAAGTTCCTTCGTCTCCTTGCTCGGCTCAACGACTTCATTATCGGAATCGTCACTTTGCACCGTGTTTTCCTTTGATATATCTAATACATGACTCGGTATTTCAAAATTTTCTTCCGTTTCTTTTTTTTCCTCAGCAAAAAATACTACAGGAAATGTAAGCAGGATGAAAAATGCAGCAATCATACCGGATAAACGCTTAATGTTCATAGACCTCCATCCTTTCTTTTCCTATAGTTTTTTCGCTTCATGGAAAAATATACGCGCGGGCAGCACAAAAAATATGCGGATCCGTTCGTTCTTGTAGAGGCCCGCATGTTTTCATTCGCATTGTCAGTGCCTTATTCTTCGATAGGGAAGGAAAGCAACAGTAAGTCAAGTTTTTGTAGTAAGCTGGGTGTCATTAGAAAGTAAAAAAAGTCCACACACCTCAATTTGATATGCTCCCAATATGTGAAGGTGGGGATATACAGCCGTAAATCCCTAATTCGGTTCAACTAACATTCAGTGGGGAGGTAAGGATACCCCACTGAATGAAGTTTCACTTTTTTATAGATATTCACTAAACCTGTCTTCGAGACGATCTTGCAGAACAGATATTAGTCCGCATATCGGCCAGTAAATTAAAGCAACTAATATATACATTGTCATCGAGTCGAACGTTCTTCCAGCTATAATCTGAGCTTTCTGGAATAGTTCAGGCACCGTAATCATCGCGGCAAGCGAAGTTCCTTTTACGATACTTAAGAATACGTTCGATAACGGCGGAATCGCAATCCTCACCGCCTGTGGCAAAATGATTTTTCTCATCGTCGTCCAGTAAGGGATATTGAGCGCTTTTGCTGATTCCCATTGCCCAACATCAATACTATTTAACGCGGAACGATTAATTTCAGCTATATATGCCGCACTATTCAGACCGAATGCAAGTACTGCTGCCGTAAATGCAGAAAGCTCGATTCCGATTACAGGCAATCCAAAATAAAGAATAAAAAGAAAAACGATCATTGGAGTCCCGCGTATAAATGAAATATAAACTCTTGATGGGAATCTTAAAATGAATCTTTCAGAACCCCTTCCAAGGGCTAGAAAGAAACCAAGCACGAGACCGAACACCATGCCAAGCACGGAGAGATACAATGTCATCGGCACACCTTTTAACAAGAAAGGCAAGCTTTCAAGCGCCAATTCGAGGTCAAATAAACTACTCAATTGGATATAATCTATTTCAAACATGAGCATCCCTACTTATTTCGCTATACCTTCAATTTCTATAATATCTTCTTCCGGCTCTACAGACACATCTTGTCCATCAAAAAACTCTTCTGATATTTTCTTTAAAGTTCCATCTTCTAGCATGTCCGCAACTATTTGTTCTACCTCTTGATGCAGCTTATCTGCGTGTTTCGGCATAACAATGCTTGCTGTTGATGTGTGGAATTTTAAATCCGGATGGAGCTCAATATTAAACTCAGGAAATGCCTGGATTGCAAGACTTTGTAAATAATAATCATTAATAACGACGTCTGTTCTACCATTATGTACGTCTCTTAAATAAGCATCATTAGTCGCGTTTCCGTATGTTTTTACTTCTGCCCCAAATTTCTCAGCGATTTCACTATATACCGTTGTAGCAGCCCCCCCGGCAATTTTTCCTTCGAGGTCTTCCAGACTGTTAATGCCCGAGTGATCATCTTTACGAACGATCATCGTTGCATAAGAATATTTAATCGGTTGTGTGTAAGAGAACTTTTCTTTTCTCTCCCCGCGAAGTCCCATCGCCGTCATATCAATACGTCCTGAATCAAGTGCTGTAAGAATTGCATCAAATCCCATGACTTCAAATTCGATATCAACACCTAACCGATTGGCGATTTCCCTCTGGATTTCTACTTCATAACCCGTCAGTTCATCTGAGTCTTCTGGATAATAAGTCGATGGATAGAGCGTTCCTGCAGTGCCAACTGTCAAAACACCTTCATCCTGAATCTTCTCCCAAACTTCATCCGTCACCTCAGATTCTGAAACGCCCGCAGAAGTGCTTTCTTTATCATCTCCGCCACACGCGGCTAAGAGAGTGATCAAACCAATAGCCAACAATAATACGAATCGCTTCACATATACCCCTCCTGTTATAATGTTTTTTCATTTTTGATTGTAACACATTTCCTTCTTTTACAACAGATATGTAACCTATTTAAATATTCAGGAGTAAAGTCTGTTATAGTTGGCGATTAATATAGTGCAAACAGTCTACACATTAAAATAAGGCAGTCAGACTCCTAACCGCCTCATTCGAACGTCTTTTTGCTCCATGCCTGCTCATGCAGAGAAGCATTTAATACTCCACCAATCAGCACAATCATTCCAAATAAATAAAACCAGATCATAAGTACAATAACTGTTCCTAGACTTCCATAGGTTGTTGAATAATTCCCAAGTGTTCCTACATAAAAGGAAAAAGCCCAAGATACCAATTGGAAGCCGACCGTGGAAAATAGCGCTCCCCAAACAATATGCCTAAAGTACACCCTCCGATTTGGAGTAAGCCGATACAGTGCAACAAGGGCAATAAAAAAGATGATAGAAGAAGTCACCCAACGAAACGTCTCCCATATTTGCAAGAACTCAGCTGAAAAACCGAACCAAGAGAAGAAATATTCTCCGATCATCTTTCCAAACACCGGTAATAATAATGCAACAATGACGACAAAAAACATCCCAATGGTAAGCAGTATGGATAAGAGACGGTAGATGATGAATATTCTCTTCGGTTTTATCTCATAAGCGCGGTTCAATGCTTTCCGGACTGCATTTACCCCGTTAGAAGCTGCCCAGAGTGTACCGATGATTCCTACGGATAGGAGGCCACCACTTTGAATTTGCAGCATTGATTCAATATTTGACTCGATTAAATCATATACTTGTGGTGGAGCATAATTGACAATGGTTTGTAAAATAACCTCTTCGTCCAAAGAGAAATAACCGATTAAGTTAAATAAAAACAACAGAAAGGGAAAAAGCGACAAAAGGAAAAAATAAGCCAGCTGTGCCGCCAAGCCAAAAACGTCGACTTTCTCCATTCGTGCATAAAATTCTTTTAAAACTGGGATGAGATTTTTCAATTTCTTATCCTCCACCGATAAAAGACAATGACCCCATCACAAGATTTAAGATGGGGTATTCCTTCTATGTTCTTTATTTTCCGTAATCGTATTATTTTTTACTAACTAAGCGGTCAAGTGTGGATTCTACTTGCTCAAGCGCATTGATCGTATTTTCAGCCCCAACAGAAATATTCGCATTCAATTTATCGAATGAATCACGTAATTTATGCACCGTTTCCGTCGGATTGCTTAACAGGTCACCTGAGTTGTCTTTTAATTTGTTCAGACAGGTTTTCGTATAGTTGCGTGCATCCTTATCAAATTGCATTGCGAGGGCACCAAGTAACGCTCCTGCTACAACGCCAGCGATTAATTTCTTTTGTCCCATTTTGTTCTCTCCTTTTCCAATTCTTTTTCTATCATACCATGTTCTATCATTATCTTATATTATAAGCGAATTAATTTAGATGAATCAATGAAAGCTGTAATAATCTCTGTTTTTTTATCGAAGTTCTTCGTTTTACTACACCGTTTTATTACACCATTATAAAATTTAAAATAAAAATTCAAAAAAGTCTTGACTTATTTATAAATATTCGGAATATTAGATAGTATAAATTGAATTACAAAAAGGATAGGGGGATGATGAAATGGTAGATTTTCTAGACAAGGTAAGTGGTTTTGTATGGGGACCGCCTCTCTTGATTCTCATTGTTGGTACAGGGCTCTACCTCACCTTTAGACTTGGATTTGTCCAGATTACAGCACTGCCGACTGCTTTAATTAATGCTTTTAGCCGTAGGAAGCAAGACAAATTATCTGAAGGGGATATCACCCATTATCAAGCATTAACAACTGCAATGGCGGCAACGGTAGGAACAGGAAATATCGTTGGAGTTGCCACAGCAGTTATCGCGGGTGGACCCGGAGCTGTATTTTGGATGTGGGTTATGGCGATTTTTGGGATGGCTACTAAGTATGCGGAAGCGGTTCTTGCAGTAAAGTATCGGGTGAAAGATGCGAAAGGTGAAATGGCCGGTGGTCCGATGTATTACTTAGAACGTGGATTAAATGCCAAGTGGCTTGCAATTTTATTTGCAATTTTCGGTTCAATCGCTGCGTTTGGTATCGGAAACATGGTTCAAGCGAATTCCGTTTCAGCTGCTGCTTCAAACACTTTTAATATCCCGACATGGGTTACTGGTATTGTTCTTTTTATTATTACTGCGATTGTTATTCTTGGCGGGATTAAAAGCATTGGACGAGTAACAGCTTACCTTGTACCGGTTATGGCTGTATTTTATGTTTTTGGCGGTTTAATTATTATGATTCTGAACGTTGATTTAGTACCAACTGCTTTCAATATCATTTTAACCGATGCCTTTACGGCAAATGCGATTGGAGGAGGTATTTTAGGTACGGTGATCCGCTATGGTGTTGCCCGGGGTATTTTCTCCAACGAAGCAGGCCTTGGTTCTGCACCGATAGCAGCTGCTGCAGCCAAGACCGATTATGCGGGTAGACAAGGACTTGTTTCTATGACACAAGTATTTATCGATACGATTATCGTTTGTAGTATTACTGGAATTACAATTGTTATGGCTGACTTGCATCAGACAGGGATTGATGGCGGTGCTCTAACAAGTGAATCTTTTGCCGTCTTTCTCGGGACGCCTGGCATGTATATCGTTGGTATCGCAACAATTTTATTTGCTTACTCCACACTGATTGGCTGGTCTTATTACGGTGAGAAATGCTTTAACTATCTCTTTAAAAGTACAAAGGCCATCACGATCTATCGCACGGTATGGGTTTTTGTCGTACTTTTCGGTTCCATTACGCTAATTGATATCGTTTGGCTTTTCTCGGATATCTTCAATGCACTGATGGCTATTCCTAACTTGATAGGACTGCTTGGATTGTCTGGGGTAGTTGCATACGAGACGAAACGATTCCTCAAAGTTGCGAAAGAAGAAAAGGCAGCAGAGAAAAGGGCAAAAGTTTCTTAATTAAAAATGGCAATTCCATCTGTATGACCATCTGATGGAGTTGCCATTTCATGTTAAACAGAGACTGTGGTTCCGCCCCTCTATCTGGCTTTTAAGAACCATTGTTTATTTTTTCGATGAGGGAGATGACTTCTTGCCCTTCTGCTGGGTCGATGGTGATTAATTTTGTTGTTGTGATGAACGACTCCGTGAAAATCTTTATATCTTCTTCACTAAAATCATTTGGAATGTTCGTTTCCCAGCGTAACGGAACATAGTAGCGATTAATCGTGCCATCGCCATTTCCGCTATAAGTTATTGAACCATCAACTAAACGGCTACCCGTCAGTTGAATGACATCTTCCGGATAAGTAGCACTTGATTCCCAATTTGGATTAAGTGGTTCCCCTTCTGCAATATGGCGGACATTTAATTCATCGATCTCATGATCCGGTCCAAGTTGCAACCAAATGCGTGCATATTCAATCTCTTCATTCGTGTAAGATGCGAGTGAATCCGTCTTCTCGTCCTCTGGTGTCGTGTCATCTTCCTCTGTATCTGAAGCCGTGTTCTCTTCCATCTCAGTTGTAATAGAAGCGCTTTTCGCCTTCTTCTCTTCTTCATCTTCCTCGATTCCCCGATCGATAGGAAGCTTTTCCTGTATTTGCTGATTGATTTCATCATTTGTATTATGTTTAGCTGCAACTGTATCTTCGTTATTCCCGCAAGCAGCGAGTAAGAGCAGACATAAACCAATCCAGAGTAAATTTCGACTCCTCATTCTATTAACCTCCATACCATATGTACTAATGAGGGGCAGAGCATTTGTCCCAGTTCGGAATGGGACAAATGCTCTGACCCCATGTCCCGTTAAGCTAAAGCCGCAATGCATTGTTGGTCGTTGTTTTTGGCGGTGTTAACGTAAGTGGAGACGGGGTAGGCTGTGAATGTTGGATCCTCAAATTGTTTTAAAAGTTCACTTACTTGGGAGGGAGCGAATTGCACCGGCTGAATCCATTCATCTTCTGCATGTTTCGGTAGAATGATTGGCATTCGGTGATGGATATCCTTCATGAATCCATGGGAATCCTTTGTTAAAATTGTACAAGTAAATAACGTCTCATCACCTTGTGTCCATTTATCCCAAAGCCCGGCAAAAGCAAAGAACTTCCTATCTGCCACTTGAATCCGTTGTGGATTTTTCTCCTTGTCCGTTTGTTTCCACTCATAAAAACTATCCGCAATGATCAAACAACGTCTTTTCGCCATCAACTGTTTAAAACTCGGTTTCACATGAGCTGTTTCACTTCTTGCATTAATCATTTTATAACCAATCTTCGGGTCATCTGCCCAAGAAGGTACAAGTCCCCAGCGTAAATAGCCGGCCCGCTTTCTCTTTCCGTCATGGATAATTGCGAGCACTTGTTGACCTGGCGCTACATTATAACTTTCATGAAAATCATCTATCGGTTGTTCTAATGCAAATTCATCTAGAAGCTCCAGTTGATCCCCTAGTAGTGTATATCTGCCGCACATATAGAGATCCTCCTTAAAATATACTTAAATCCCAGTGGCTCGCAATATGGCGCAACAAGCGGATACCCGCGGTACTATTCCCCTGTTTATCAAGAGCTGGACCATATACCCCGATTCCGCAGCCATCCATAAATGGCAGCAACTCATCCCTTGCCCGCGGTGGTACTGTAGCCATTATACCACCCGAGACACCACTTTTTGCAGGAATCCCAACATAGGCAGCAAATTTTCCGGAGGCGTCGTACATTCCACAAGTAAGCATTAACACTTTTGCCAGTCTTGCAATTTGCGTTGGAATCACTTCCTCCCCGGTCATCTTATCTATACCGTCATTAGCGAGAATCAGTCCTAATCTTGCAAGGTCTTCCGCTGACACTTCAATCGAACATTGCTTAAAATACGTTTCCAATGTTATTTCCAAATCCGATTCAAGTACGCCGGTTTCTAATAGGAAATAACCGATGGCCCGATTGCGAATTGACGTTTCCCGTTCAGATTCGTACACTTCTATATCCAATTCCGGACGGCGGCCGAGAATTTTTTCAAACAACTGGAAAATACCTTCCAACTTTTCATCTGACGTTTTGCCTTCCAGTAAAGAAGTAACCGTAATCGCACCAGCATTCACTAGTGGATTGAATGGTTTTTCAATTTTTTTCATTTCCAAGTGCATAATGGAGTTAAATGCCTCCCCCGTCGGCTCCACATCCACCCGGTTCAGTACATAAGACATACCACGTTGCATGCAGGCAACAATAAAAGCAAAGACCTTCGAAACACTTTGGATAGAAAATGTTGTATCGATATCACCCGATTGTATTGTCATCCCATTATTACCAATAATAATAATTCCTAGGGCATTCGGATCCGCTTTTTCTAACTGTGGGATATAGGAAGCAAGTTTACCGTCCACTGTATGTTTCCGGTAAAATTTAACCCAGTCGTCGACATAATTCTGCAGCCAATCCTGGGTCAGCTCTGTATTTAGATTTGTAGAACCTTGTACCATCACCATCACCTCTTGTTTACTATATCTTACGCGATCTGCTGCAAAAATCTCCATCATTAAGCATAAAGTGAAATTTCAACAGTGGGGTGTTCTTTTCCTTCCCCACTGATTGCTAGTTGAACCAATCAGGTCGTTACTGGCTGTTAATCTCCCGCTTTGTTTTTTGACCTTTTTTAAAAGATAATTCAACTTTCGCATTGATAAGCTTCATAAAATTGCTCTACATCACTGTACCGATTGATTAGAGCCCCCTATTCACTCGAACGAACTGGAGTCTGCTTCATTCGATCGATTAGATCCCCGCTATTCACTCGAATGATCTGGAATCACCTTCAAACGAGTCATTAGAACTCTCTAATCACTCAACGCCTTTGTTCCTCTAAATATGGAAGTGAAACAGACAGTTACACTGTGACAATTTTACCTCTATTGTAGCAAGTTTCCATCATTTAAGACAAAGAAAAGAGGAGACTGCATTCAGCCTCCTCATTTTTCCTCTATGTTATTTACCTAATCAATCATCGTTAATAACAGAATATATTCGTTCTTTGCTGAAAAGCTACATCCAGCTCCAGCGCCCAGCGACTAGCGAGACCTCCTTCACCTCCGTGCGATAAGTCAACATCAGTTCAAAGTGAAAAGGAAGGCCGACTATGAACGAGCCAAGGCCCAACTCACGTCTACCCCCTAAAGGGGCATGTTTCCTTTATCTCTTACGGATCAGTACAGTCTTTACGTCGCTACGAGGCACTGGTTGTGCTAGTGCAAACGCCCTTCGGTGGGACGATAATCGCAGTCCCGGGAATTGCGACAGGACGTCGCGTACTTTTCCTGCAAGGGCGCTTCCGCTTTAGTTATTTACCAATAAACATCTGTGTCCAGTGGTTTCCTTGCTCAACAAAGCCAACTCCAATGTGGGTGAAGCTGCTGTTCATAATGTTTTCGCGGTGGCCGGGGCTGTTCATCCAAGCATTTACTACTTCTTCTGGTGAACGCTGACCTTGAGCGATGTTCTCTCCAGCTGCGTTATAGTTGATGCCATAGTTCTTCATCATATCAAATGGTGAACCGTGGACAGGGCTATTATGATCGAAGTAACCATTTGTAGCCATGTCTTTTGATTTGTCGCGAGCTACCTTACTTAGTTCATTATCGATTTGTAACGGTGCAAGTCCTTGTTTTGCCCGTTCTGCGTTTGTAAGTTCAACGACCTTAGCTTCAAATTCACTTAATTCATTTTGCTGTCCTGCTTCCTCTGCTGGCTGCTGGGACTCCTGCGGCTGCTCTGGTTGCGGTTGTGGTGTCGCATTTGGTGCCTCAGGTGTTTCCGGTTGTTCTTGGACCGGTGCCTTCTCTTGTGGCTTACTTACTTCTTTATTCTTTTCAACTGGCTGTTCTTGTTCCGGCTGCTCTGCTTCTTTAGCAGGTTCTTCCACTTCAACTTGTTCTTTCTCTATTTCTTGTTTCCCTACTCCAATGAGTTTCTCAATTCGCTCCCAATCGAAGTTTGTAAGACATTTCGCTTGAACTTTATCGAAAGCTTTATTTAATAGATTAGAAACTTCTTCCTGTGTTAGGCTTCCTGACTCTCCATTAATAGTGTAATGGATTTTATATGGTGACTGCTGCTCAACAGACTTGGCATCTGCAGTAGATGTGAACGCACCACCTCCAAATGTCAAGATTGCAGTTGCTGCAGTAATGATTGTTATTTTGCGAAGCATGTTTACCTCTCCTTGTATGTTTATTTTTGTGTTGCCTTGCTTGCAAAATCATCATATCACAGCTTTTTTGTAATATTTACGGGAGAGATTTCCAATTGATTCTTCCATTTTACTAGAGGTTATAGAATTTGCGAAAAACATAAGATTCCTATCGTTTTAGAGTCCGTATAAAAATTGGAATAAAGGAAATTGCTAAGTGCTATGGCAATTTTTGCTAGAAATACACCCTTGACACCCTCCAAATATCGACTTTTTATTACAAAAAAGATGATTTTTTATTACAAGATATGAGAAAATGTAATTGAAATGTTACTTGATTTCCCCCCCTAAGCTGTTTTACGTTAAAGAGAGGCAGTTTATAATTGCAAGAGGACTATCTCATTAATGTATTGATTAATTCAACAAGAATAGATGAAATTACACATTGGAGGATTTAACATGTTTTCAAATGCAGAAATTGGAATTGACTTAGGAACCGCAAATATCCTTATTTATTCAAAAACAAAAGGTGTCGTTTTAAATGAGCCGTCTGTTGTAGCGATTGATGTGAATACTAAAGATGTTGTTGCAGTTGGTACAGAAGCGAAAGAAATGATCGGGAAAACACCGAAAAACATAATCCCAATTCGCCCGCTCCGGGACGGAGTCATTGCTGATTATGATGTTACCGCCCAGATGCTTAAAGTATTATTAAAGAAAGTAAGTAAGAAAATCGGCGTCTCCATGCGGAAGCCAACTGTTGTCGTCTGTACACCAGCAGGCAGCACTGCTGTTGAGAGACGAGCAATTCATAATGCAATCACAAGCTTCGGCGCAAAAACAGTACACTTAATTGAAGAACCAGTTGCAGCCGCAATCGGGGCGGACCTCCCAGTAGACGAACCACTTGCAAGTGTTGTCGTTGATATCGGCGGAGGTACTTCGGAGGTCGGGATTATTTCCTTTGGTGGAGTCGTTTCCTCGAACTCGATTCGGGTCGGAGGAGATAATTTAGATGAAGAAATCATTCATTATATCCGGAAAACCTATAATGTTTTAATCGGGGAACGGACAGCCGAGAATATTAAAATGGAAATCGGCTATGCTCATCCGAACCATAAAGAGGACATGATGAGTATCCGCGGCCGGGATATGGTGACAGGCTTGCCGAAAACAATTGATATTACGTCAACCGAGATTCATGAGGCGATTAAAGAGCCACTCCTTAAAATTCTTGATGCAGTGAAGGCTACACTTGAAAACTGTCCACCGGAGTTAAGTGGAGATATTGTCGATCACGGCGTTGTTTTAACAGGCGGAGGATCCTTGCTGCAGGGTATGAAAGAATGGCTTGCAAGCGAACTGAATGTCCCAGTACACATGGCACCAAACCCGCTTGAAGCAGTCGCAATCGGCACAGGCAAATCCCTAAAAATCATCAACAAACTACAAAAAGCAGCAAAATAACGGGACATGGGGGTCAGAGCATTTGTCCCACTCGAAAAATAAAAAGCCTTCCGAGCAGATTACGCTTGGAAGGCTTTTTCATTCTATTACTTAAAGGAGCATTTCCTTTATTTCTATCCCTCTTTCTTTTAACGCAGCAATATACACTTCACCAGGGACTGCACGCTCAGGCGGATAGACTCCCCTCTTTGCAATCGTTCCTGCAGCGATTAGCTGAGCGACAATCGAGATCGTACTTGCTGTCACCCGTGCCATCGCGGTTATATTTCTGCTCGTATCCTTGAACGTCTGCATTTCATACTGATACGTTCGCGGCTCCCCTTTTTTCATTCCAGTAACGGCAACCCGGAGTAACACCGCATCCTCCTTGTCCCGAAGATCCACAATTGGATCAATCGCTTGTAAGACAACTTTGCGCGGATTCACCTTTTTCCCTTCTACTTCCACTTCCATATCTTTTTTTGTCAAATTCAAGTCAACGAGTAATTTGAACTTTTCCGCATGACCAGGATAGCGAATCGTCTTATACTCCAATGTCTGCACATCCGAATACGACTGGGTTAACGTCGAAGTTCCCCCTGACGTATGAAATGCTTCTAATGGACCGAACTTTTCAAAATATATTTCCTCCACTTCTGATAAGGAAGGGATTAATTTTTGCTCTCCATCACGGATAATGAGTGACGGATCTGTATAATGGTCAAAAACTCCCTCCATCGAGAATACATGATTGTATCCAAGTGGCGGCTCGGGACGAACTGGAATCCCGCCCACGTAAAGCTTAATTTCCTTAAGTTGGTCAAGTTTGCTTGCCCCGTAGCCCGTAAGAATATTAATCATCCCTGGCGCGACACCTAGGTCAGGAATAATTGTAACTCCTTTACTCTTCGCCTTGTCATCTAAACTTAAAACCCGGTCTGTCATCCCGCCAATGTGCCCACCTAAATCTACCACATGTGTACCAACATCTATTCCCGTCTTGGCAACCATTTCATTAAAGGAATAAAAAAGCGCATTAATGACGACATCAAACCGCTTCATAAACTTGCCTAATTCACCGGAGTCACTTGCATCAACCTTAGCCGTAGCAAGTTTTTTCGAATCAATTGTTTGCTCCGCTCGCTTCAGCTTCCCCGAATCAACATCCGCAAGTCCTACAACTTGTACGTCTTTATTGTTCACTAAATCCCTTGCTGCTTCTGTCCCCATCAATCCAGAACCAAGAACACCGATTTTCATCTGCATCCCCCCGTTTGTAGGTGTTATAAACTATCATTCTTCCACATCAATTTGGGCACGCTGCAATTTCCCGCTGTAATCAACATAGACCGCTTTCCATTCGGTAAATACATCTAAAGCCTGGACACCAGAATCACGGTGACCATTCCCCGTTCCTTTTGTTCCCCCAAACGGTAAATGAATTTCAGCACCTGTTGTTCCTGCGTTCACGTAAACAATTCCTGTATCCAAATCCCGCTTCGCCTGGAAGACTCGATTAACATCCTGAGTGAAAATTGAACTTGATAGCCCGTACGTTACCCCATTATTCACCTCAATCGCTTCCGCAAAACTTTTTACAGGTATAATGGAAACAACCGGTCCAAATATTTCTTCCTGGGCAATGCGCATCGAACTAGTAGCATCTGTAAATAATGTCGGTTCAAAATAATATCCTTTCGTATAGGAATTCCCTGTAAGTACGCGCCCGCCAGCGAGTAACCTCGCCCCTTCTTCTTTTCCAATCTCGATATAACGCTCAATCTTTTCAAGACCTGCTTGATTAATAATCGGTCCGACTTTAATACCCTCTTCCAAACCGTCACCAATCGTCAAACCTTTCATCGCCTTTAAAAGGCGTGTTTCAAATTCTTCCTTCACCGCTTCATGGACAATAACCCGACTGCATGCTGTACAGCGCTGGCCACTTGTCCCAAATGCACTCCAAACGACCCCTTCAACTGCTAAATCAAGATCGGCATCATCCATCACAATAACCGCATTCTTTCCGCCCATTTCAAGAGACACTTTCTTTAGTTGCCTTCCACAATCAGCAGCGATATTACGACCAACCTCATTCGATCCCGTAAAGGAAATCACCCGGATATCTTCATGATGCACCATTGCATCCCCAACTGTACGACCTGTCCCAAACACAACATTGATCACCCCTTTAGGTAACCCAGCCTCATCAAAAATATTCGCCAGTTCATAAGCCATGATTGGTGTCTCTGTTGCCGGTTTCCAGACGACGGCATTTCCTGCGACAATCGCCGGAAAGGACTTCCATGTCGCAATCGCAATCGGAAAATTCCACGGCGTAATAATGCCTACAACACCTATTGGCGCCCGCTCGCTCATCGCGAATTTATCCGGCAATTCCGCTGGGGTCGTTTGACCGAATAATCGTCTTCCCTCCCCCGCCATATAAAACGCCATATCAATTCCCTCTTGGACTTCTCCTCTTGCCTCTTCCAGCACCTTACCATTTTCCATTGTAAGGAGACGGGAGAGGTGCTCCTTTTTCTCCTTCATGAGTGAACCGACCCGGTAAAGAATCTCGGCTCGCTGTGGTGCTGGGACGAGCGCCCATTTTTTCTGGGCGAGTTTCGCTGCTGCTACCGCTTCGTCAACGTCTATTTTTTCCGACAGAGGCACTTGGGCGATTTCCTCACCTGTTGCGGGGTTAAATACAGACGTCCGATTCTCCGCATCTACCCATTCACCAGCAATATAATTTTGCAATACTTTTTCTTCCATGTTAAAAAACCTCCTTCTATATTCTACTTTTATAATAGGAAAGCATGCTTCAAACTTTAGTTTTTTTAGCAGCCTCAACTGAAAGCGATTACAACCCTATATACTATATTCGATATTTCTTTGCTTTTTCCTGTTTCCTGTGTAAAATTACCAATAAGCCTAACAGATATATACGGAAATCACGCTAATTCAAGACTTGTGGTAATAAGTCAAGAGAAAATCCATAAAAAATAAAGCTGATTATGGACTTTCAAAGGAAAAAAAGGCGCGCACTGAACTAAACCCGCACCGTTATAAGAACGATCGTTCGGGTTGGTTGAAAGGATTCAAAAGCAGTTATTTGCTCTTGAATTACACGCTCCTTTC
>NZ_JBBKBV010000034.1:0-36237 GCF_037892815.1 Oceanobacillus sp. HCA-5259
TAAAAAAACCACTGATTTGTCAGTGGCTTATGCGGATAATACTTTTCTTCCTTTGCGACGGCGACGTGCTAAAACTTTACGTCCATTTTTTGTAGCCATACGTGCACGGAAGCCATGTACTTTTTTACGCTTACGGTTACTTGGTTGGTATGTTCTTTTCATTTACTGCACCTCCCCAGGGATTCTAATATCTAAAGTTTAATTTTTAACTAATCCAGTAGACGGTCTTAATAATTATACGTAATACACATACCTCATGTCAACATTAAATTTTACCACGCTCTTCCTCACTTCATTTCCACTTGTTATACAACACAAAAACTGCATTATAACCTACCAACAACTTATACACACCCTTGATTTTCAACCAACCAGATTATTCGACTACTATCGACAATTTACTCACATGATAAACGTATGTTGATATTTTTTTATAAACATGCGGGGAGTTATGTGGATAACTATCGAAAAACCATTGCACCATTAGTTTTTATCTGGTATTATTATTATGTTTTATTCTGTGGAAAACTAATAGCGGTTAATTTTTATTCACAGGCTGTGGATATCTTTGTGGATAGTCATTCACAGTTTCTTTATTATTTTTTCCACAGAATTGTGGATATAGTTTATAAATCATGCTAAACTTTAAGGACTACATATTCATTCATCCACAGGCTTTTTATTAAAAAGATTAGCATTCACCTCCTTTTTTTCTGCCAGTTTGGCAATTAAGGGAGGCTATTTTAACCTGTCTACAAAATCTACCACTATATAACCTATCAACACAGAAAGGAGTGAATTCCCAATTGGAAAATATTGAAGAGCTGTGGCAAGCTGCATTAGAAAAAATTGAAGAAAAGGTCAGTAAACCAAGTTATGATACATGGTTAAAAAATACAGAAGCCGTAGAGCTAAACCAGACAACTTTGATTGTATCTGCACCGAATGAATTTGCGAGAGATTGGCTAGAAAACCAATATACGAATGTCATTAATGAAGTGTTGGAAGAAGTAACTGGATCAAGACTTGAAACAAAGTTCATTATTCCTGATCCTTCACCACCTGCAGTAGAAGCTAAACAAACAGGACAAGAATCAACTTCACCTTCGAACCACAATGACTTCCCTAACTCCATGCTGAATGAAAAGTATACATTTGATACATTTGTAATCGGAGCTGGGAACCGGTTCGCGCATGCTGCTTCCCTAGCTGTAGCTGAAGCTCCCGCGAAAGCTTATAACCCGCTGTTTATATACGGTGGAGTTGGGCTTGGGAAAACCCATTTAATGCATGCAATTGGCCACTATGTAAGAGAGCATAATCCTAATGCGAAGGTTGCCTATGTCACTTCTGAGAAATTCACGAACGAATTCATCAATGCAATCATGGATAATAAATCGAATGCCTTCCGCAATAAATATCGGAATATTGATGTCCTATTAATAGATGATATTCAATTTATTGCTGGAAAAGAATCAACTCAAGAAGAATTTTTTCATACGTTTAATGCATTACATGAAGAAAGTAAGCAAATTATCATCTCTAGTGACCGTCCACCGAAAGAAATTCCGACACTGGAAGACAGATTGCGTTCCCGCTTTGAATGGGGCCTCATAACAGATATAACCCCACCGGATCTCGAGACGAGAATCGCAATTTTAAATAAAAAGGCAAAAGCAGAAGGGCTTGAAATACCGAACGAAGTCATGCTTTATATTGCAAATCAAATCAATACGAACATTCGTGAATTAGAAGGTGCATTGATACGTGTCGTTGCCTATTCTTCTCTTGTCAATCAAGATATTGATGCAGCCCTTGCCGCGGAAGCATTGAAAGATATTATTCCTAGCAATAAGCCAAAAGAAATTACCGTCGAAGGAATTCAAGAAATCGTTTCAAGGAAATATAATATTCGTATGGAAGACTTTGCTGCGAAGAAACGGACAAAATCAATCGCTTTCCCAAGACAAATTGCCATGTATCTCTCAAGAGAAATGACTGATCTTTCTTTACCGAAAATTGGAGACGAGTTTGGGGGGCGTGATCATACAACTGTTATACATGCCCATGAAAAAATTTCAAAAATGATTGCAGATGATACTTCTTTCAGTCAAGAAATCGATGAAATAATAGAAACGATCAAATCAATTTAACGGGATACCTGTGTATACTGTTTATAAGCTTTCACAATTATAAACAGATTGTCAACATGTGTAAAACTATACGAAACAAGATATCAAGATACTTATCCACATATCAACAGGCCTTATTACTATTATTACTGTTTTTTATAATAAATAATATATATATAGAGAACTTCCGCTAGGAGGATAAATTCATGAAATTTACAATCAAACGAGATTTATTAATAACTGCTGTTCAAGATGTAATGAAAGCAATCTCTGCACGACCTGTCATTCCAATTCTTTCTGGAATGAAAATTGAAGCAAGCATTCACGGTATTACATTGACAGGAAGTGATTCCGATATTTCGATCGAATCTTTTATTCCTAGTGAAGAAAATGGAAATGTAAATGTTGAAAATATTGAACCTGGAATAATTGTGCTTCAAGCGAGATATTTCCCTGATATTGTAAGGAAATTACCACAAGATACCGTGGATTTCATTGTAGAGGAAAACTATCAAGTAAAAATCAGTTCAGGTAAATCAGAATTTACGCTTGTTGGTCAAAGCGCAGAAGAATATCCGCATCTTCCAAGACTTGAAGCAGAGACAAGTTTTGAAATGCCGATTCCTTTATTTAAAAATATGATCAAACAGACTGTATTTGCCGTATCAACGATGGAAACACGTCCAATATTAACTGGTGTAAATATTAAATTAGAGAATAATGAACTTACTTTCACGGCAACAGACAGTCACCGCTTAGCAATGCGAAAAACAGCTATTGAAGCGGCTGAAGTTGCGTTTCATAATGTGGTTGTACCTGGAAAAAGTTTAAATGAATTAAATAAAATCTTGGATGATACCGAAGAAACCGTTGAAATCAATGTAACGAATAACCAAATTCTTTTCAGGACGAAGCATTTAAGCTTCCTCTCCCGTTTACTTGATGGAAATTATCCGGAAACTTCTCGACTTATCCCAGAAGAAAGAAAAACAAGAATCGTCGTGAATACAAAAGAATTATTAAATACAATCGATAGAGCTTCTCTACTTGCAAGAGAAGAAAGAAATAATGTCGTTAAGCTTACAACACAAGGAAGTTCCATTGTAGAGATTACAAGTAACTCACCAGAAGTAGGAAATGTTCATGAGGAAATTGTTGTAGAAACGATTGAAGGAGAAGAATTGAAGATCTCTTTCAGCTCAAAATATATGATGGATGCACTAAAATCAATGGAATATGATGAAGTGATTATCGACTTTACCGGGGCTATGCGCCCATTTGTAATCATTCCAAAAGAAGATGACTCGATTTTACAATTAATTTTACCAGTCCGGACCTATTAATTTTATAAAGACTAAGTGAAAAAAACCTTTATCCACATGTGGATAAAGGTTTTTTTGCTAACAAAGGTGTAAGTGATGGGACAAGCTTTGCGCAGTACTGAACTTAACAATCCTTCAATTGAAAATTTGCCGAACGTTTATGCGGAGCTTAGGAGCATTTATAATCTTCGTGAAGAAAGTCAACATCAGCTGAAGAAAAAATAAGTTTGCACCTGGATAGACACCCGCACCTTTGTTCAATTTAAAACAAAAAATAAGCCATTTTGAGAAGTTTTTGCCCCTCCCCAGTGGATTACCTTTCAAAATGGTGAAAACTTTAGTAAAATAGGTTTATAGAGTTTTTAACGGTAAATACTAAAACTAACAAGTCTTTTACAGGAAATGCTATTCCATTTTTTTCCATAAGACGAAAAGAAAACATGGTGATGAATGATATGCAGGAAAAAGTAAACATAACAACGGAATATATAACGCTTGGTCAGTTGATTAAAGTTCTTAATATCCTTGAATCCGGCGGTATGGTCAAAGCCTATCTAAAAGATGTCGGAGCTAATGTAAACGGAGAATTGGAACATCGCCGCGGCCGGAAATTGTATCCAGGTGACACGGTCGAAATCGAAGGAAATGCTTATATCGTAAGTGCCGAGGACTAGATTGCATGCATATCGAACAGCTAGTCCTTAAAAACTTTAGAAATTATGATGAGCTCACCCTTACTTTTGATGATAAGGTCAATGTCATTATCGGGGAGAACGCCCAAGGCAAGACAAATCTCATGGAAGCAATCTATTGTCTAGCCTTTACAAAGTCTCACCGGACAACGAAAGAAAAAGAACTTATTCAATGGGACAAAGAATATGCTAAAATAGAAGGTAGAGTAAAAAAGAAAAGTCAGGTCCTTCCCCTGGAGATGGTTATCTCGACGAAGGGAAAGAAAGCGAAACTAAATCATCTGGAACAACGCAGATTAAGTGATTTCATTGGTGCATTGAATGTCGTCATGTTTGCCCCCGAGGATTTGACACTTGTAAAAGGTCCTCCCCAAGCCCGCAGACGTTTTATTGATATGGAACTCGGGCAAATCCAGGCGACATATATTTATCATTTAGCACAGTATCAAAAGATTTTAAAACAGCGTAATTCTCTTCTAAAACAATTACAACGTCAAGGCAGTACCCAAGTTACCATGCTTGAGATCCTTACCGACCAGTTGATCCAGCATGCTGCGATCATTTTAGCGAAACGGTTCAGCTTTTTAAAACTGTTAAGAAAATGGGCAGCACCGCTTCATCATCAAATCAGTCAAGAACTTGAAGAGCTGGAAATTAAATACGATGCAAGTATCGATGTATCTGAACAGGATAGCGAAGAAGAAATCGAAACGGCTTTTCAGAATAAATTCGAAGAGATACAAGAAAAGGAAATCGAACGTGGAACAAGTCTGATTGGTCCCCACCGCGATGATTTAATCTTTTACGTGAATGGAATGGATGTTCAGACCTATGGCTCCCAAGGGCAACAACGTACAACCGCCCTTTCTTTAAAACTCGCAGAAATCGAATTGATTCACCATGAAGTCGGCGAATATCCGATTTTACTGTTAGATGATGTATTAAGTGAGCTGGATGACTTTAGACAATCCCATTTATTAAATACCATTCAAGGAAAAGTACAGACCTTTGTTTCGACAACAAGCGTTGATGGTATTCATCATGAAACATTAAAAGAAGCAGAATTGTTCCGAGTAACAAATGGAACTGTAACTGTAGAAAAGCACTAAAGGAGGTCCTAACTTACCTTATGTTTATTGATATAGGAAATGGGAATGTCATACAATCCTCAACAATTATTGCAATAATTGATTACGAGCTCATCTCCTCATCTGTGCTCTTACAAGAAATGATAGATAAAGCCAATCAGGAAAAAACACTAAAGGGACCTACTATCCATGCGAAATCAATGATGGTCACAACAGAAGGAACCTACGTCAGCACTCTATCGGTAGCAACCCTAAAAAAACGCACAAGCATTAAAGCAACCATCAAACACATGGAAGACTATTACTAGCATCTTTCTAATTTTTTTCACGTATTAACGGTCTGTAATACCCCTCCTCTAAACATGAGGGAAAACCAATATGTGAAGACCGGGGATAAACAGTCCGTAAATCCCTGATTCTGTTCAACTAACATTCAGTGGGGGGGAAGGATACCCCAAACCCCACTGAATGAAGTTTCACTTTATTAATTTCTCTTTAGACTGATGTAGGATATAAGAGTTTTCCGGGAGCATTCCCGATACCTTGAGACTTCAATGGGAGGCCTGCTAAGAACGGTCATGCCCAGTGCGCCTGGGTTAACCAGCCGTCCACGGAAAGAAAGAGGGGCCAGGAATGCGGACCCTAGAAAGAAAGTCACCATACTGCAAAATAAATTTAAGTAAGCTTTTAAAATAGAAATGAGTGAGAGATTTATGGAAGAAAATGTATCTAATAATCAATCCTATGACGCCGAACAAATTCAGGTCTTAGAAGGCCTCGAAGCGGTTCGTAAACGTCCCGGAATGTACATCGGATCCACAAGTGCAAGAGGACTCCACCACCTTGTCTGGGAAATTGTCGACAACAGTATCGATGAAGCCCTTGCCGGATACTGTGACCACATCCAAGTGATCATTGAAAAAGACAACAGCATCACCGTAAAAGATAATGGTCGTGGAATTCCCGTTGACATCCAAAAGAAAACTGGCCGACCAGCAGTTGAAGTCATTATGACGGTTCTTCATGCCGGCGGTAAATTCGGTGGTGGCGGTTATAAAGTTTCCGGTGGACTCCACGGCGTTGGTGCATCCGTTGTAAATGCTCTTTCCAGCGGTCTTGAAGTATACGTACACCGTGATGGGAAAATCTACTCTATTGCTTTTGAACAAGGTAAAGTCGTGAAAGAACTCGGTGTCGTTGGTGAAACTGAGATTCAAGGAACAGAAATCCATTTCACACCAGACCCGGAGATTTTCACAGATACAACGGAATTTGAATTTGAAATATTAGAGCAGCGTCTCCGTGAACTCGCCTTTTTAAATAAAGGCCTTACAATCACAATAGAAGATAAACGAGAAGACAGAGAGCCTGTCAGCTATTACTACGAAGGCGGAATCAACTCTTACGTTGAATATATTAACCAGAATAAAGATGTACTTCATGAACCGTTTTATGCTAACGGCTCTACCCAAGGTATTGAAGTTGAAATATCGATCCAGTACAATGACGGATTTGCCTCGAATCTATATTCTTTCGCTAACAATATTCATACGTATGAAGGTGGAACACATGAAGTTGGTTTCCGTACTGCTTTAACCCGTGTAATTAATGAATATGCTCGTAGAAACGGATTATTAAAAGAAAATGAAACAAACTTGACCGGGGACGATGTTCGTGAAGGAATGACCGCAATTGTCTCGATCAAGCACCCGGACCCGCAATTTGAAGGTCAAACGAAAACCAAACTAGGAAATAGTGAAGTACGTACAGTTACCGATCAAGTTTTCAGTGAAACGTTCCAAACGTTCCTCCTTGAGAATCCAACGGTTGGCCGTATTATAGTCGATAAAGGCCTGATGGCTTCAAGGGCAAGACTTGCTGCGAAAAAGGCAAGGGAGCTTACGAGAAGAAAGAGTGCGCTTGAAGTTTCGAATTTACCAGGTAAACTTGCCGACTGTTCCTCGAAAGATGCATCTATTAGTGAGCTGTATATCGTGGAGGGGAACTCTGCCGGTGGGTCTGCTAAGGCTGGTAGGGACAGACATTTCCAAGCAATCCTGCCGCTAAGAGGTAAGATTCTAAACGTGGAAAAAGCAAGACTCGACCGAATCTTATCTAATGCAGAAATCCGTTCAATGATTACTGCGATTGGTACAGGCATTGGTGAAGAATTCGATATTGAAAAAGCACGTTATCATAAAATCGTAATTATGACGGACGCTGATGTGGATGGTGCTCATATCCGCACCTTGCTGCTTACCTTCTTCTTCCGGTATATGCGTCCATTAATTGATCACGGATATATCTATATTGCACAGCCACCCCTTTTCCAAATTAAACAAGGGAAAAATGTGCAATACGTTTATAGTGACGAGGAATTGCAAGAGTCATTGACTGAACTGCCGGAAGCACCAAAGCCAATTATCCAGCGTTATAAAGGACTGGGTGAAATGGATGCAGATCAACTTTGGGAAACAACAATGAATCCAGAGAACCGCACCTTGCTTCAAGTGCAGCTGACAGATGCGATTGAAGCGGATCAGGTCTTTGATATGCTCATGGGCGATAATGTAGAACCGCGCCGAAACTATATTGAACAAAATGCAAAATACGTTCAAAACTTGGATATATAGAATTTGGAAATGAAGAGGACTGGGGCAATTTGCTCCCCTCTTTCGTTTCTTCTGTAGATAGAAAACTATAAGAACAAAGTGCTGTGGATAACTATGAACACTGGCATTAGCCACGTCCGGCTCCAGCGCCCAGCAACTAGCAAACTTCACACTCCTCCAATCGATAAGTCAACATCAACTCACTATCGTTCGTTGTGTTTCCTTTATCTCATTCCGGAGTGCTCCAGTTTGTACGTTGCTACGACGCACAGGATGTGCTAGTGCAGGTGTTGCGACAGGACGTCGCGTTTTTAACCTGCAAGGGCGCTTGCGCCTTTGTTCTACGGGGAAAATGAGTTTTCCCGACTAGGAGGTAACAGAAATGGCTGAAGAACACAGGAATGTACAGGAAATAAATATTAGTCAGGAAATGCGGACATCTTTCCTTGATTATTCAATGAGTGTTATTGTATCAAGGGCTTTACCCGATGTACGCGACGGCATGAAGCCGGTTCACCGCAGGATCATCTATGCGATGAATGATTTAGGCATGACTCCGGATAAAGCATATAAAAAATCCGCCCGTATCGTCGGTGAAGTAATCGGTAAGTATCACCCGCATGGCGACTCTGCCGTTTATGACACGATGGTTCGGATGGCACAGGATTTCAGCTATCGTCATATGCTTGTCGATGGTCATGGGAACTTTGGTTCGGTTGATGGTGACCAAGCTGCGGCAATGCGTTATACTGAGGCAAGACTATCAAGAATATCAATGGAATTAGTCCGTGATTTGAATAAAGATACGGTTGATTTCAGAGATAACTACGATGGTTCAGAGCGGGAACCAGCTGTTTTCCCTGCCCGTTTTCCTAATTTGCTAGTGAATGGAACGTCAGGGATTGCGGTCGGAATGGCAACGAATATCCCTCCTCATAACTTAGGTGAGACAATTGACGCAGTCCTCGCTTTATCGAAGGATGAAGAGATTACAATCGAGGAATTGATGGAATATCTACCGGGACCAGATTTCCCGACAGCGGGAATCATCATTGGCAGAAGTGGTATTCGTAAAGCCTATGAAACAGGCAGAGGCTCGATTACAATGCGAGCAAAAGTTGATATTGAAGAACATGCAAATGGCAAGTCAACAATCATCGTGACCGAATTGCCATATCAAGTGAATAAAGCGAGACTCGTAGAAAAGATTGCCGAGCTTGTCCGTGATAAACGAATTGACGGCATTACCGATTTACGTGACGAATCAAGCCGTGAAGGTATGCGTATTGTCATGGAAATCCGCCGGGATGCCAATGCGAATGTTATTTTAAACAATTTATATAAATTTACTGCCTTGCAAACGACATTTGGTGTGAACACATTAGCACTTGTCGACGGGCAGCCGCAAATATTAAATATTAAACAGTGTCTCGAGCATTATCTCACCCACCAGGTTGAGGTCATTGAAAGGCGTACTGCTTTTGAATTGAAGAAAGCAGAAGCCCGTGCTCATATTTTAGAAGGGTTGCGGATTGCGCTTGATAATCTTGATGCTGTCATTAACTTGATCCGTAATTCGAAAACAACTGAAATTGCCCGTGAAGGGTTAATGACACAATTCAATTTATCAGAGAAACAAGCCCAGGCCATTCTTGATATGCGACTCCAACGCTTAACTGGCTTGGAGCGGGAAAAAATTGAAAATGAATATAGTGAATTGCTCGCACTAATTGCTGAGTTGAAAGCAATCCTTGCTGATGAAGAGAAAGTACTTGAAATCATCCGTGAAGAATTAACGGAAATTAAAGAGCGTTACAGTAATGAACGTCGTACAGAAATTGTTGCTGGTGGGATTGGCTTTTTCGAGGATGAGGACTTGATTCCGGAAGAAAATATCGTCATCACCCTCACCCATCACGGCTACATTAAACGTTTGCCAGCCTCGACGTATCGTACACAACGCCGGGGCGGCCGAGGTATTCAAGGAATGGGAACGAATGAAGACGACTTTGTTGAACAACTCGTCTCTTGTTCGACCCACGATACGATCCTCTTTTTCACGAATCGTGGAAAGGTTTATCGCTTGAAAGGATATGAAATTCCTGAATTCAGCCGAACTGCAAAAGGAATTCCAATCATCAACTTACTGCAAGTGGAAAATGACGAATGGATCAATGCAGTCATTGCGGTGGAAGAGTATGATAAAGAAGCGTATCTTATTTTTACGACGAAATTTGGAATTGCGAAACGTACATCACTTTCCATGTTTGCGAACATCCGTCGTGGCGGTTTGATTGCTGTTCATCTACGTGATGAAGATGAACTGATTTCCGTTCGTTTATCTAATGGGAAGAAAGATATTATGATTGCAACCAAAAATGGTTATCTGATCCGCTTTGAAGAAGAGCAGATTCGCCCGATGGGAAGAACAGCAGCCGGAGTGAAAGGTATTTCCTTACGGGATGATGATGAAGTCGTCTCGATGGAAATCATTGAGCCTGGTGCAAACATTCTTCATGTGACTGAGAATGGTTACGGAAAACAGACGCCTGAAGAAGAGTACCGTAGAATTAACCGTGGCGGTAAAGGTGTCCTGACATGCAGAATTACGGATAAAACTGGTAAAGTCGTGAAGGTAAAAACAGTGACAGGTGAAGAAGACCTGATGCTTATAACGATTGCCGGTGTTTTAATCCGGATCCCGGTTGAAGAAATTTCCGAAACGGGAAGAAATGCAATGGGAGTTCGTCTCATTCGCTTGCAAGATAAGGAGCAGGTTGCAACCGTTGCTAAGATTGATGATGAAGAGGATTTGGAAATTAAAGAAGATGACTCCTCGTCAGAAGGTGAAACGGAAACGGTAATCGACCATGACAGCGACATCGCGGAAACATCGGCAATGGATGAAGATCTAAATGATGAAGATATAGAAGAATAACGGTGTTGAAAGTGACTCGGGATAAACGGATACAAATATACGTTTTAGGCGGGTCACTTTTCCCATTTAAAATTGGAGGCAGGAGTATGCGTGTACATCCAACCCAATTAGTTGCAGGTACCGTGCTTTTACGGGATGTGAAGGGTAAATCTGGTCACCCGATTATGAAAGAGGGAACGATTTTAACGAATGAACATATTACCGTCTTACATAAATTTCTAATTGAATCCGTAGAAGTCTCGAATAAGTTAGAAAACGGTGAAGCATTTATCGCGAAAGAACATGTAAAGTCTAAGGAACAGTCAAAACCCGTGGAAAGGAATATTTACCTTGAAGCAGAAGAGTCTCGCTCCTTCCCTGCCCATTACTTGGAGGTAGTGCGGGATTATAAACAATTCTTCGCAGATTGGAATAACGGTGTTCCCATCGATATGGTAAAGGTAAGACAATCTATTCTGCCGCTGCTTGAACGAATTGGGGAATTAGATATGGAAATATTCACCCTGCATCAATATGGGGCAGCGGAAGATTATCTTTATCACCATAGTGTTGCTGTCAGTCTTCTCGCCGCATTCTTAGGAAAAGAGTTAGGCTATCGTAAAGGAGAATGGATTCAGCTTGGAGTTGCCGGCTATCTTGCGGATGCCGGAATGACCCGAATTGATTTTGATATCTTAACAAAAGGCGGACCACTGACCGAGCAGCAAGTACAAGATATGAGAAATCACTCGACGTACTCTTACCGGATGGTGGAAAATTTGACTGGCTTATCGAAAACAGGGAAAATCGCTATTCTTCAGCATCATGAACGGATGGATGGGAGCGGTTATCCACTAGGGATACGGAATGAACAGATCAATACTTTTGCCCGGATACTAGCTGTTTGTGATACATATCATGCGATGACAAGTGCCCGCATGTATAAAGCGAAACAATCCATTTTTAAAGCACTGGATGAGCTATTTCAGGAGCGTTATACAAAGTTAGATCTGAAGATTGTCCACCCTTTTATTGAAAGTTTGGCGAAGCGGGCCGTCGGAAAAACCGTCCACCTGACGAATCATAAGACAGGGGAAATTGTGTACTTTGATGACGATCACCCTGCATCTCCTTTAGTGAAATTACATGAAACCGGTGAAATCATTAGCTTACAGATGAATCCTGAATTACAAATTGAGGAGATTATTTTAGATTAGGTGGGTTTGGCGGGGATTAATCCCCGGAGGTAGTATTGTATCTTTGTGGAGCAGCTTGGTGGTAATGGAGAAGGTTTAATCACCTGAAAATCGTAGCATCCAGCCAGCATTCCCGGTAGATAACAGAGTCCCTAATCCTCTAAAAACACTGATTTATAATCATTTCGGTAGGTTAGAGCCCTTATTTATTGTATAAGAAACTATAAAATACTAATATCCAATACAGATAATCTTTACGAATGAAACAGGAGGCACTATGAATAATCAATCTTTTACTCCAGTCATCATTGGAACGGATATTAACGCCTATAATATGGCGATATCCTTCCATGAAGCCTATGATATTCATCCCATTCTTGTTGGCAAACAGGAAATGGGATTTACAAGCTTTAGTACAATCCCAGAGCGGATTGACATACACCCCGATATAACGGATAAAGGGAGATTCGTCCCGATTCTAAAAGAACTCGCGGAAAACTTACAAAATCGCAATCATCCGTTAGTGCTCGTTGGTACGAATGATGCGTACGTCCGCTTGATTATTGAAAATGAAGAAGAACTGAAGAAATATTATCGTTTCAACTATATATCCGAAGACCTGATGAATCGGCTGCAGAAGAAAGCAAACTTCTATAAACTTTGCGAGGAGTATGGAATTGATACACCGACGACATACTTCTATGACTGTAAAGACGATAGCCCGTTCACAGAAGAAATGACATACCCTGTCATTATTAAACCGAGTAATGGAATTGAATATTATAAACATCCGTTCACAGGTCAAGAGAAGGTCTATCGGGTAAATACGCCAGAAGAAACAGATAAGGTCATCCAAATGATTAAGAATAGCGGTTACCGGGATGAACTGATTATTCAGGATTATATTCCGGGAGACGATACGTACATGTGGGATTCAGTTCTTTATTTAAACTCGAAAAGTAAGACTGAACTTGTTACATTTGGACAAGTTGTTTTGCAAGAGCATACGGCAACAGCAATCGGTAATTACACGTCTGTTCTTACCCGTTACAACGAGGAAATGATGAAGAAATTACAGCAATTTCTAGAGACGGTTGGCTATGTCGGTTTTGCCAATTTCGATATAAAGTATGATGAGCGCGACGGGAAATTTAAAATCTTTGAAGTCAATATCCGTCAAGGTCGATCCAGTTATTATGTAACAGCACTCGGACATAATATGGCAACATATATTGTCGATGATGTTCTTCATGATAAGGAAAAACCGACGACTTATTTAAATGAGGAATATCTATTTTCCGTTGTACCACGGATTGTGCTAAATAACTTTGTCGAAAATGAAGCAGTGAAGCAAGATGTTAAGCGGCTTGTTAAGGAGAAAAAATGGGGTAACCCCCTCTTTTACAAAAAGGATAAGAGCTTCAAGCGTAAATTCTATATGCTGCTCAGACAAATTAACTATTACCGGAAATATAAAAATAATAAATGGTAAAATCCCCAGAATACCCTGGGGATTTTTTCTAACGATAGTACTAAATTCCAGCTGGGAGAATTTCGAATCTACTTACTATTCCTATTAAATTCGAACTGGTTGAAAAACGTCAAGAATTGGCGTAAAGTAAATAAAAATAGCTAAGCTAAACGAGAAAGATTGAAGAATATATTAGGAGGCCAGGACGAATATGCGTGAAGATAAATTTGGGAAAGAAGGCTTAACGTTTGATGATGTGCTGCTTATTCCTGCCCATTCACAAGTACTGCCAAATGAAGTGGAACTAGGAACACAATTATCCGAGACATTGAAGTTGAAGTCCCCTTTCATTAGTGCTGGAATGGATACTGTTACAGAAGCAGAAATGGCAATTGCAATGGCACGTCAAGGCGGTTTCGGAGTCATCCATAAAAATATGTCCATTGAAGAACAAGCGGAAATGGTTGACCGGGTAAAACGTTCCGAGAGTGGAGTAATTACGAATCCATTTTTTTTAACACCAGAGCATCAAGTCTATGACGCTGAACATCTCATGGGTAAATTCCGTATTTCCGGTGTACCGATTGTGAATGATATCGAGGAGCAAAAGCTTGTCGGTATTTTAACGAACCGTGACTTGCGCTTTATCCAGGATTATTCTATCCAGATTTCTAAAGTGATGACTAGTGAAAATCTTGTCACTGCTCCAGTAGGTACAACATTGAACGAAGCAGAAAAGTTACTGCAGCAGCATAAGATTGAGAAGCTTCCACTCGTAGATGAAAATGGTATACTGAAAGGTCTTATCACGATTAAAGATATTGAGAAAGTTATCGAATTTCCGAACTCTGCGAAGGATTCTCAAGGAAGATTGCTTGTAGCAGCTGCAGTTGGAGTGACGGGAGATGCGATGAACCGAATTGAGAAGCTCGTGGAGGCAGGAGCTGACGCCATTGTAATTGATACAGCTCATGGTCACTCAGAAGGTGTACTGGAACAATTGAAAAAGGTGCGAGCAGCTTATCCGGATCTTGACATTATTGCAGGGAATGTTGCAACAGCAGAAGGAACCGTAGCTTTAATTAAAGCTGGTGCATCAATTGTTAAAGTTGGAATTGGACCTGGTTCGATCTGTACAACACGAGTTGTAGCAGGTGTTGGAGTACCACAAATTTCAGCTGTTTATGAATGTGCAAAAGCAGCTCAAGAATACAATGTACCTGTTATTGCCGATGGTGGAATCAAATATTCCGGCGATATTGTAAAAGCAATTGCGGCAGGCGCACATGCGGTAATGCTCGGCAGTATGTTCGCAGGTACAACGGAAAGCCCTGGTGAAACAGAAATTTACCAAGGCAGAAAATATAAAGTTTATCGTGGCATGGGGTCTCTTGGCGCTATGAAAGCAGGTTCCAAAGATCGCTACTTCCAGGGTGATACGGAAGATGCGAAGAAACTTGTACCAGAAGGAATTGAAGGACGTGTCCCTTATAAAGGCGCACTTGCGGATATTTCCCATCAATTAATCGGTGGTTTACGTTCTGGAATGGGTTACTGTGGAACAGCAACGATTGAAGACTTACGCAAGAATGCGCAATTCGTCAAGATCACGAATGCCGGCCTCCGTGAAAGCCATCCACACGATGTGCAAATCACAAAAGAAGCTCCGAACTATTCGGTACAATAACTTTTGATAAAGCAAGCACTTATTTTTCTTGAAGGTCACACGCAAACCTAATAGAAAAATAGGTGCTTTTTTCTATCCTAAATTAGGCAGAATGGATGAAGTAGGTCGGATATAAAAAATGTTAAAATCAGGACAGAGGTCCGTCTATTTTTTTTGATGAAAATATGATAGAATATCTAGGTGCTACAATATAAATTTTTTAATCATGTTGGAGGTAAAATAAGTTGATTCAAGTAACTAAAAAAACTGTGTCAGGAATACTCACCTTTGTACTACTGATCACATCGTTCATGATACAGCCGCTCACAACCCATGCAGAAAGTACCCTCGATTTAAACGCAGAGTCTGCCATCTTAGTTGATGCGGGTACTGGAAAAGTTCTTTATGCGAAAAACGCAGATATTGCCCTTCCTCCAGCAAGTATGACGAAAATGATGACGGAATATCTTGTGCTTGAAGCGATCAATGAAGGAAAGATCGACTGGGATACAACAACTCAAATCAGCGATTATGCATATAAGATTTCAGCTAATGAGCTCTTTTCAGGAGTTGGTTTAACACAAGATAAAGATTATGCCGTACGCGACTTATATAACGCGATGGCCGTCTTCTCTGATAATGCGACAACGATTGCACTTGCTGAATTAATCGCAGGTTCAGAAACAGAATTTGTTAAGATGATGAATGATAAGGCTGAGGAATTAGGCCTTTCCGAATATAAATTTGTAAACAGCTCAGGTCTGGATAATGATTCCTTGGGAGATGACATGCCTAAGGGAACGGACCCGAATGCAAGTAACCTTCTATCTGCGCGCTCTGCAGCTCAGCTTGCCTATCATTTAGTCAATGATTTTCCGGAAGCTTTAGAGATTTCAAGTCAGACAGAAGTGGAATTTGAAGATTACAAGATTGAAAACTTAAACTGGATGCTTCCTCATGAAGCAACATTTTTACAATCCTTCCATTATGAAGGAGTGGACGGATTGAAGACAGGTAATACGGATCTCGCTGGTTATACGTTCACTGGTACAGCTGAAAGAGATGGAACCCGCCTAATTACAGTTGTAATGAAGACTGGTTCAAAAGAAGAGCGCTTTAGAGAAACAGCAAAATTACTCGACTATGGTTTCAATAATTTCGCATCTGAAGAATTATTCCCGGCTGGTCACCAGCTGGAAGATAAAGGAACTCTTCCTGTAGCTAAAGGAAAAGAAAAAGAAGTAAGTGTCTCAATTAGTGAAGGAATTGCTATTCCAATCCAGTCTGAAGAAGCAGAGTTATATAGTTTGGAATACAATATCGATGAAGAGAAATTAAATGATGACGGTAAAATTGTAGCGCCAATTGAGAAGGGTGAAAAACTCGGTACCGCAACACTTGTTTATCAAGGAGAAGCAACCGACCATGGTTATATATTTGATCAGGAATCCGTCGTTGTTGACGTGGTTAGTGATGAAGCAGTTGAAAAAGCAAACTGGTTCATGCTTACTCTAGGAGCAATTGGTGACTTCTTCGGTAATGTCTTTACAACAGCAGTAGATTGGATTAAAGGATTGTTTTAATCGAAGTAATAATGATTTTTACGTCCAAATTAGAGTATTTGCTGGGAGCAACCCCAATACTACTGAGACTCTTGTGAGAGGACCTAGGTGAGACTCCGCAACGGGCTTGCCCGTGAGGAGGCTCACCAGCCGCCCACGGAAAGCGATGATGTATTGGAGCTGCGGATTTAGGATAGGATATGTTATACATCCTTGCTTTTTTAAAGTAAATCAGCTATGATGGTAGCAAATCAGATGAATTAAAGGTACTGACAGGAAATAGTAGCGGTTATTTCTTCTGTAGAGAGTCGATGGTTGGTGTGAATCGACGTTGAAATGCTGTGAATCCATCCTTGAACTGGTTTATCGAACAGGACTCGTTCCAGAGTAAATAAACCCGGGATCTCTGCACCGTTAATGCAGATTAAGCCGGAAGAGATAGATCTCTTCAACAAGGGTGGCAACGCGGGAATATAAACTCTCGTCCCTATTATTGGGATGAGAGTTTTTTTTATTTTAAATATTTAATAATAAATAAAAGGAGGAAAAGCAAATGTTGGACATGAAATTTTTACGGAACAATTATGAAGAAGTGAAAGCGAGACTTCAGCACCGAGGTGAAGATCTATCAGAGCTGGATACGTTTGGTGAACTCGATGAAAAACGCCGAAAATTGATTGCTGAAACAGAACAGTTGAAAGCAAAGAGAAATGCTGCGACACAAGAGATAGCTAAGCTAAAGAAAGAGAAAAAAGATGCGGATGCTGCGATTCAGGAAATGCGTCAAGTCGGTGAAGAGATTTCCAAACTTGATAAAGACTTGAAGGAAATAGAAGAAAAGTTGGAACAAGTCATGTATTCCATTCCAAACATCCCTCATGAAAGTGTACCGATTGGCGATGATGAAGAGGATAATGTGGTCCAGCGTACGTGGGGTGAGCAGCCGGAATTCGATTTCGAGGTCCAGCCACATTGGGACATTGCGGCGAACTTGAAGATTTTAGATTTTGAACGGGCCGCTAAAGTGACCGGTAGCCGCTTTGTTTTCTACACGGGACTTGGTGCAAGACTTGAGCGTGCATTATTGAACTTCATGATGGACTATCATGCGGATAACCATGGCTATAAAGAGATTCTTCCGCCATATATTGTTAATCGCATGAGTATGATTGGTACAGGACAGCTACCGAAATTTGCAGAGGATGCATTTAAACTTGAGGAATGGGACTATTATTTAATCCCGACTTCAGAGGTACCTGTTACGAACTATCACCGTGATGAGATCATGCTCGACTTACCAAAACAATATGTTGCTTATAGTGCGAATTTCCGGTCAGAAGCGGGCTCAGCCGGGCGTGATACAAGAGGTTTGATACGTCAGCATCAATTTAATAAAGTCGAGCTTGTTCACTTTGTTAAACCGGAAGATTCTTATGACACATTGGAGAAACTAACGGGTCACGCGGAAAAAATTCTGCAGGAATTAGAATTACCTTACCGTGTGATGAGCATGTGTACCGGCGATTTAGGTTTTACTGCTGCGAAGAAATACGATATTGAAGTATGGATTCCAAGTCAAGCTACGTACCGTGAGATTTCTTCTTGCTCTAACTTTGAAGATTTCCAAGCAAGGCGCGCCGGCATCCGTTTCCGCCGTGATACGAATGCGAAGCCGGAATACGTGCACACATTGAACGGATCCGGGCTGGCTGTTGGCCGTACGGTTACTGCTATTTTAGAAAATAACCAGCAGGAAGATGGCTCTGTTATCGTACCGAAAGCACTCATTCCTTATATGGGTGGAAAAGAAGTTATTAAATAAAGTTTGTTGGCACTGGCTGGCTCTAAAATGTCCAGCTAGTGCTTTTTATCATGTATTAACGGTCTGTAATACCCCTACTGAATGAGTTTCACTTTATCATAAATTTTACGAAATGGATTGACAAGCATAAAATATTTATGGTATATTATATCTTGTGATTACGGAGGTATACCCAAGTCTGGCTGAAGGGGTCGGTCTTGAAAACCGAAAGGCGGGTCAAACCGCGCGGGGGTTCGAATCCCTCTACCTCCTCCATTTTTTATAAATCTTCAATCCTTTGAAACGCTTGTTCTTACTGAATGAAGCGTTTTTTTGCTATTTCCCGCTCGAGTTCACGATATTATACTTAGGTTAAAAATTTTTAACGATATCTACTTCTGAAATCCCCTCTTGACAAAGCGCGCGATTCACATTACTATTAACAGAAATAACATACACTTTAGACGATGATCAGACTAGTAGTATGAAAACTGTCCGACAGAAAATGGGATTCACCGGCTGAGAAATCCCTACGCACAAGCTTGTATGAACCTACCTGGGAGTCGTTAGCGATAAACTAACCGCAGGAAACTGTGTTATCAATGAAGAGAGGGCAATTTATTGCCAAAAATAGGTGGTACCGCGGAGCTGATTCCGTCCTTGTTTCAGGGATGGGATCAGCTTTTTTAGTTGTGAATTCTTATCACGTATTAACGGTCTGTAATCCCCCTCCTCTAAACATGAGGAAAACCCAATATGTGAAGGCTGGGGATAAACAGTCCGTAAATCCCTGATTCTGTTCAACTAATATTCAGTGGGGAGGAAAGGCATTCCCCACTGAATGAAGTTTCACTTTATCAGGAAATAGAAAAGAAGAGGTGTTCAAATTGTGTAAACGTATTGTTTTTGTAGGCTGTGGTTCAATGGCTGAAGCGATAATGGCTGGTATGCTGCAGACGAAGACAGTAGATAAAAATGATATTTATGTAACGAATAAACAGGATGAGGGGCGATTGGGTAATATCGAGGCTACGTATGGAGTGCAAACTTCTTATGATAAAGAAAAACTTCTTGATCTCGCAGACGTTGTTATTTTAGCAATGAAGCCGAAAGATTTAGCGGATTCCCTCTATGAAATACGTCCATTTATAAGAGAAGAGCAGCTCATCATTTCAGTTCTTGCAGGCATTATGACAGAAACAATAGAGGAGATAATTGGCAAAAGAAATGCTGTCGTCCGAGCAATGCCAAATACATCTGCGCAGATTGGCTATTCGGCTACTGCGATTGCAGCTGGAAAATATGTCGATCAGGAGAAAATCAATATTGCGGAGAGGTTATTTCAGTCGATTGGAGTAACGAAGGTGGTTGCTGAAGACGATATGCATACGGTGACAGCCATTTCTGGGAGCGGTCCAGCATTTATCTATTACTTTGTCGAAGCGATGACGACAGCAGCGTTAGAAGCCGGTATGGACGAACAGACAGCTGATGCACTTATTACCCAGACCATTATAGGTGCTGGAAAGATGTTGGAACAGTCCGGGGAACCAGCGTCAGTTTTAAGAGAAAATATTACGAGTGTAGGTGGAACAACTGCAGCCGGGTTAGAAACGCTTAAAGCAAATGAATTCGAGAAAATTATTATCTCCTGTATCGAAAGCGCCCGAAATCGCTCCATTGATCTTGGGAGAACGTTTTAAGTATAGAAAAAAGACAGGGAAAAAATTACCCTGTCTTTACTTTCTGCTCTTGGTTTTTCTTCCTAACTTTTGTATAATAATAATGTTAACTATTTTTCTTCACCATGGCTCCGTAGCTCAGGGGATAGAGCGTCAGTTTCCTAAACTGTGCGTCGCAGGTTCGAATCCTGCCGGGGCCGCTTTAATTTTTCATTTATCCACATGTGGATAAATGATTTTTTTTATTGAATAGGAAACTATATCACAGGAGGAATTTTTCCTGTGGTTTTCTTCTTTCAGAGGACTGATTCCGAAACTATTCAGCTAAATTACTTTTAAAGTGTCACAAAATGTTCTAAAATGGATGTAAGTTCGTAAAAGATTTACATTATTTTATGTAATAAGAAATGTTAACGGTTACAATTAAAGGAGAGGTGAATGATGGATATGAAACCAATTCCCGCAAGAGAAGGGAACTACAACTTACAGGATTATGAAGCATACAGAGAGAACTTTTCTTGGGAAGATGTGAAGCAGCATCTTAGTATGCAGCAAACGGGAAAGGTAAATATGGCGTATGAAGCGTTGGATCGTCATGCAGAAGACCCGGAGAAAAGGGACAAGCTCGCATTAATTTATTCGAGCCCGGACCGGGAGGAAACATTCACATTTCTTGAATTAAGTAAGCACAGTAACAAGTTTGCGAATGTACTTCGAAAATATAACGTACGTAAGGGAGACCGTGTATTTCTTTTCATGCCACGCAGTCCAGAGTTTTATGCCGCCTTTTTTGGGATTTTAAAAACAGGTGCAGTTGCCGGACCACTCTTTGAAGCATTTATGGAGCAGGCCGTACGCGATCGGTTAGAAGATAGTGAAGCAAGCATGCTCATTACAACAGCCGAACTATTAGAGCGTGTCCCTTATACGGAACTCCCTCACTTGGAAAACATTATAATTGTTGGTGAGGATTCGAATAAAGAAGGAAAGTTCATCAGCTTTGAAGAAGAGATGGAAGCTGCACCTGAGGAATTTGAAATGGAATGGGTCAATTTGGAGGACGGGATGCTTCTGCATTATACGTCCGGTTCCACTGGTAGGCCTAAAGGGGTTTATCATGTGCATAACGCAATGATCCAGCATTATGCGACAGCTGAGTGGGTCCTCGATTTGAAGCCGGATGATATTTATTGGTGTACAGCAGACCCGGGCTGGGTAACCGGGACAAGCTATGGTATCTTTGCGCCATGGCTCTACGGGGTGACAAATGTCATCCGCGGAGGCAGATTTACACCGGAATCTTGGTATGAAACATTGGAAAAATACAAAGTAACGGTTTGGTATACTGCTCCTACAGCACTTCGTATGCTTGTGAGCCATGGGGAAGATAAAGTAAAACAGTATGATTTATCCGCTTTACGTCATATTTTAAGTGTTGGTGAGCCGCTCAACCCGGAAGTGATTACTTGGGGACTACGTGCCTTTGGTTTACGGATTCATGATACATGGTGGATGACGGAAACGGGCGCACAAATGATTGTGAATCTCCCGTGTAATGAGATTCGCCCAGGCTCTATGGGCAAACCAATTCCTGGCGTTGAAGCGTCAATCATTGATCATGAGGGAAATGAACTGCCGCCGAATCAGATGGGTAACCTTGCGATTAAAGCCGGGTGGCCAGCCATGATGCGCCAGATTTGGAATAACCCGGGTAAATACGAAAGTTATTTTATCAATGGCTGGTATATTTCCGGAGACAGTGCTTACCGGGATGAAGATGGTTATTTCTGGTTCCAAGGGCGTCTAGATGACGTGATTAATACGTCTGGAGAGCGGGTTGGACCATTTGAAGTCGAATCAAAACTCATTGAACATCCTGCCGTCGCGGAAGCTGGAGTTATTGGGAAACCTGACCCAGAACGTGGAGAAATTATTAAAGCATTTATTACACTAAATGACGGGTATGAGGAATCAGAGGATTTACTTCAAGATATCCGCAAATTTGTTAAAACTGGTTTGAGTGCGCATGCTGAACCAAGGGAAATTGAAATCAAAGATACGATTCCAAAAACAAGAAGCGGAAAAATTATGCGCCGTCTCTTGAAATCATGGGAACTTGGACTGCCGACTGGAGATACATCTACATTAGAAAGCTGAATAAAGTTAAAAAATCCTGCATAAATAAAGATGCAGGGTTTTTTATTAACTCAACTTTCGTACCTAAAAACATCTGATTCGTTCAGATCTGTGAAGCGCTCGTAGCGGATGAAATATATACCTTGACAAGGTCGTTCAAACAAGAAAAAACACCTCAACTTTTGGTATAGTTGATTTGGTTAGTATTACTACCAAAATAGAAGAAAACTCCTACTATGATAACGAATAACAATCAAAATAAGCAACTGCCAAATGAAGTAAAATCGACATTTAAAGAATGGAAGGTTTTAAATTCTTATGTGATCCCGGTTTATGGTGTATTTCCTGATTTCTCCTTTTGTTTTAATCGTGCTGGCATTTTTGCGAAGGAGAAGAAAACAAGAAACAGCGACAGAAGAGTTATTTAAAAAAGTTTATAACAACGAATCTAAGCTTACCCTTCCCTTTTATGATATATCAGTCGACCAACACAAAAGAAATACAATATCTATCTCAGAAGACTCAATCATTCTGATAGAAGGTATTTTTCTTCAAAGGAAAGAATGGAAAACTTATTTTGACTTCATTGTTTTTGTAAATTGTTCAAAGGAAAAAAGATTTGCTAGAATTGTAAAAAGGGATACATATCTGGGCGATAACCAAATAATATTGGAAAAATATAAAAAACGCTATTGGTTAGCGGAAGACTATTATCTGGAAACGGAAAATCCGGTGAAATCGGCGGATATCGTATACAATGGTCTATAACAGTTTCCAAAATATTAAACGGTTGATGAAAAAAAGGAAGATACACATGAATCGTAAAACTAATGATGAAGAAGCTGCAATCACCCATTACTATCCAGGGACAAATATTAAAATGCGGCCTGGTGACGTGCTCTATTCCCATAAGTATGCCCTTTCCTCATTTTTAGTCGGGCATACCGGAATTGTCGGTACGAATTACCGTATTTATCATGTGAATCGCTGGAAGGGATTTGGACACGCTGACAGTATGCCCATCTATCTTTCCCGTCACCGGAAGGGCGAATTAATCACCATTCTCCGCCACTCTAATGAACAGGAAGCGATTCACTCGGCAAAATGGGCTATGCAGCATTATGACAAGGTGCAACGCTATACGTATGTGCGTGATTTAACCCGGTTGGAAGCTAATTATTGCTCCAAATTCATCTGGCAAGCCTTTTACTTCGGCACGGAAGGACAAGTGGATTTACTGCAGAAAAGAAAAAGAAAGTCTTATAAAAAATTCGTGATGCCTGGTGCAATTTATCGCCGTCTCAAAAAAATTGCAAGCTTTGAAAATACACTGTACCAGTAATATGGGAATGTTTTAGAAATCATGAAATGGGAAAACCTTATTATGTACAATCATAATAAAGGAGTTGCTAATGATGGGTAAAAAAATTGCTACAGTCATTACAGACCTATTTGAGGACTCGGAATATACAGAGCCGGCAAAGGAATTTGAAGATGCCGGACATGAAGTAGTTACAATCGGTGCAAAGAAAGGTGATACGGTCATTGGTAAGCAGAAGAACGCCAAGGTTGCGATTGAATATGGAATTGATGACACGGATCCGAATGATTTTGATGCCCTCTTTATTCCCGGTGGTTTCTCACCAGACCAATTACGGGCGGATGATCGATTTGTTAAGTTCACCAAGCATTTCATGGATGAGAAAAAACCGGTCTTTGCGATCTGCCATGGACCACAGTTACTAATTACGGCAAAAACGCTTGAAGGTCGTGATGCAACAGGCTATAAATCAATTCAAGTCGACATGGAATATGCAGGTGCAAAAGTAAGAGATGAGGAAGTTGTCGTTTGCCAGAACCAGCTCGTAACAAGCCGCCAGCCGGATGATATTCCAGCATTTACTCGAGAATCATTGAATGTATTGAAATAAGTGAAACACTCTCTCAAGTCTTTTTCTTGAGAGAGTGTTTTTCAAATCTTATATCGGTTCAATATTTGCCTTCATGACGGAACGCATTAAATAGAGTGCATAATCATTTGTATCATTCTCCTCAGACGCCATACAGTTCTTTGGAATATGCAAGTTCATTTTGTACATATAAGCATCCTTTGCCGTGAATAAAATACAAATATCCCCTGCTATTCCCGCAAGAATGAGCGAATATCGATTTAGATCGGTTAGCAGCGAATGGAGCGGTGTCTGGAAAAAAGCGGAATGCTGTGGTTTAATCAAGAAATAATCGTCATTATCCGGTTTCAGCGCTTCAATTATTTCTTTACTATTATGATTCGTACACTGTCTAATAATTTTATTAAAATCTGCTTGCCATAATCCATAATGGTCATTAACATAGATGACAGGCAGATCGTTTTCCTTTGCAAATGTCTTTAGCTTGATTAGGTTTGGTAAAATCATCTTTGTATTCCTTAATAATTTATCTCCACCGGAAAAATTAAAATCATTAATAATATCAACGAAAACAACCGCCGTATCTTCCAAAATTTGCATCATCTTTGCCCCTTTGTGAAATAATGTTTATCACGTATTAATGAGTTTCACTTTATTATTCCATCTAAAATGAATGTTTAATTAATTATTTCCTTATCTGATAAATTCAAACTTATAAAGAAATGTTGGGTTAATTTATGTATGATGAAAATTTTATGCAAGCAGCGATAAATGAAGCATTAAAAGCGAGAGAAGTGGATGAGGTGCCAATTGGTGCAGTAATCGTCCTGAAGGGGGAAATTATTGCAAGCGGATATAACCTCCGGGAAACATCACAGCAGACTCTTTCTCATGCTGAGCTTACTGCAATTGAAGCAGCAAATGAAAAAATAGGCAGCTGGCGTCTGGAAGATTGTACACTATACGTCACTTTGGAACCGTGTCCCATGTGTGCAGGGGCCATCGTGCAGTCAAGGATGAAACGTGTTGTATATGGTGCTCCAGATCCGAAAGCAGGTTGTGCGGGAACATTATTCAATCTACTGGACGAACCACGTTTCAATCATCAAGTTGAAGTAACGAGCGGTGTCCTGCAGGAAGAATGTGCGAGCTTGCTTACTGACTTTTTCAAAGCACTTCGGAAGAGGAAAAGTAAGTGATCCTAGCTTTGTTGTTTCATGAAATGTTTTCCATTGCAAATTGAATAGGAAAACGTTATAATGGGACTTACCGTGCTAAGCGGGGAGGTAGCGGTGCCCTGTACTCGCAATCCGCTATAGCGAGGCTGAATCCCTTGCCGAGGTATGGCGACTGTATGGTCTGCCTTAGTGAATTGGTGTTGACGTTCAGGTCCTGCGCAACAGGAACCCACGAACCCTGTCAGGTCCGGAAGGAAGCAGCAGTAAGTGGTCATTCGTGTGTGCCGCGGGGAAGCCTAAGCCGAGCCATGAAGCTAAGAAGCGCATATGGACGTCGTATCGACGTGAGGTGCACGGTATACATATTTCGTGAGCAACGACTTTAGACATCACAAAACGGTGTTGTCCAGAGTCGTTTTTTTATTTATCAATCGCATCATGATAAACTAACGGTAGAGCTAATACTCCTCCTTGTTGTAGAAACAAGTTGTCTGAACAACAGGACGAATAATGCAATAGAATACACGAAAACTTTATATCGCAGTGATAAATTTACTTATGACACTACTGCAGGTTAACATACGGAATATGTCACTTTTTCCTTCAAGTTAAATCCGAGCAACCGTTATTAAAATGGTTTCATTATGTATCGTTTAAAATTTAAGGAGGTACTGAAATGGGTAAAATCATTGAATTAAATCAAAGTCACTATGACGAGGTATTTTCATTATCCCAATTTGCATTCCAATATGAATTAACAGAAGAGGAATTACATCGAAAAAAGGAAGAAGCGGAAGGATATACTATATGGGGAATGATGGATGAGGAAAAGCTCGCTGCTAAGCTGCATTTGATTCCATTATCTGTATCTATTAATAACAGTCCCTTTCAGATGGGAGGGATAGCTTCAGTCGCAACATGGCCGGAATATCGCAGGAAGGGAATGGTAAAGGAACTTCTGCTTCATGCATTGCAGACAATGAAAGCACAAGGACAGACCATTTCTTTCCTCCATCCTTTCTCTGCTCCATTCTACCGTCAATATGGCTGGGAGATGGCTTTTGCAGAAAAGCATTACGAAATACCAATGAAAAATTTAAAACAGAATTGGGATGGGAAAGGCTATGTCAGAAGAACGAATAGCAACATACCTTTACTGGACTCCATTTACCGCAAGTATATAAAGAATTATAATGGCGCCATCCTGCGAGATGAAAAATGGTGGAAACAACGAGTACTAAAAGATCAGCGTATGATTGCAGTCTCCTATAATGAAGAGAACCAGGCGGAAGGATATATTATTTATCAGCTAAAAGATCGGGTGTTCAAGGTCGATGAGGTTGTCTACTGTACAACGAATGCACTTAAGGTTTTATTGCAATTTATCGCAAATCATGACTCCATGGCTGAAAAGGTAGAAATGGTTGTTCCAGAAAATGATTTATTGCCATTACTCGTGAATGAACCGCGCTTCCAGCAAAACATTATACCGTACTTCATGGCAAGAATTGTTGATGTGGAAGCTTTTTTAAAACAATACATGCGTAGTAACCCTACAGATTTCGGTTCATTATCGATTAGGGTTGAAGATTCTTTTATAGAAGAGAATACGGGAATATACATTCTTCAGGGAACCGATGGCAAGGTTGATATTAGCTACAAGCCAATCATGAATAGTATAAAAGCCCCGATGATAAGCTGCACAGTGCAACAACTTACTTCGATGCTGCTTGGCTACCAACGACCAGAAGATTTATATCATTTGGGACTGATTGATGGAACCACGCAAGCAATTGAAATATTAGAACATCTTATTCCAAGAAAACAGACGTATTTTCCAGACTTTTTCTAACTGAATGATTGGTGGGCTATTTTACGAACAATAGAATAAGTAGTTGGGTTGTAGAAAACCGAGTCCATAAGTTTAGTAGCAAGGGAAATCGCATACTGGTAGATGATAAACATCGTAGAGGGATGCTATATCCTCTACGGTGTTTATCATCTAATGAGTCATTCAATATGCCACTACATTTGTACCTGCTAACACTTATGCTCGCATCACACTGTTTTTATTCCACTTCTGAACAGAACTGCTTGAAGGCACAGAAGTCATGAGAGTAAAAAAATCCCATTTAATGAAACAAAAAATAGATATACCAGTAAAATTTTTTCATGAATTCCTTCAATTGTTCCACATGGGACAATTTTGTCTGTACTGTCTACTCCACTATGTATATTCAACAAAGGGATATTTCTCCTTTATTAGAAACATCCTTTTTCGTTCCTTTAACTTTCTTCGCGAATAAATACAGAAAGCACCGTACCAAGGATAGCAATCCCAGCCATCACAAGAAGCGCAAAAGTCGTTCCCCAGTATGTTCCGACTTTGAATGGTGCGTCCGTCACAGAGGTCGTGATACTGATGATGGTAGAAAGTGAGATAATCCCAAACACCATGCCGAATTGCCGTACTGTGTTAACGATGGCAGAGCCGTGAGCCATATCTTGATTATCAAGCACGTTCATGCTCAATGTTACGAGTGGCATAAGGTTTAAACCGAAACCAGCCATGAATAAACAGAAGTACAGCATAATCCAATAGGGCGAGCTTTCCATTGTTACCGTACTCAGTAATAAAAGCGATACAGAAATGAAAGCAAAGCCAATGACTGCAATACGTTTTGTGCCGTACCGATCAAATAGATTCCCTGAAACGATGTTAATAATTGATAATAAAATGGTTCCCGGCACAAGGATAAAGCCGGATAAAAATGCATTTGTCTCGAGCACATCCTGCGCGAACATCGGGAGAATCGTCTCTGCAGATAATAACAGCATCAGATTGATGAAGACAAGAATCATAATGAGTCGGAATGTGGAATGACCGAACAATCTCAAGTCAAGAATCGGTAGGGGTAAGCGAAATTGTCGCGTGATAAAGAATATAAGCGCAACTAATCCAATCCCTATCGGTGCAAGCACCAACACATCCCAAAATTCGAGTACACTAATATTACTTAAACCGAAAATGAAAAATGAAAAACCGATAGCAGATAAAATGATGGACGGAAAATCCAGCTTTGAATCCTGTTTTTCCAGCACATCCTCCATCAGAAATATCGCTAGGATTAACGTGAGAAGTACTATCGGGAGCAGCATCCAGTGTAAGGAACGCCAACTGAAGAAATCAATAATAATTCCCGAAATAGATGGTGCACTTGCAGGCGCTACGTTTACGACTGCACCGAGTAAGCCCATCGCAAATCCTCTTCGTTCATAAGGAAACACAGTAAGCAAAATCGTCTGTACGAGTGGCAGAATAATTCCTGCTCCAATTGCTTGGACAACCCGGGCAAATGTTAATGTATAAAAGTCTGGAGCAAATCCACCAATAATTGTTCCAACAAGTAGGCAGGAAAGAGAAAAGACAACGAGCGATTTTGAAGTAAATCGATTGGATAAATACCCAGTCATTGGAATAAAAATAATTGTCGTAAGCAAAAATGCAGTCGTCAGCCACTGGACTTGGGTAGCGTTCAGATCGAATTCCCGCATGATGGTCGGATAAGCGGTGATGAGCAAGAATTGGCTGAATGTAAATAAAAAGGCTGCTGTTATAATGACAACAACAACCCCCTTTGATTCGATTCTTTTATTATTGCTCAAAAGACATCCCTCCTTTATCTTTCGAAAATCTTAGTTGCTAGAAGTATAAGCTTTCTGACAAGTAAGAGCAAATACCATTCATGAGAAGAAAAATCAAAAACCCTGTCTCTCCGCTAGAAACAGGTTTGCAGGCTTACCTAAGTTCGATTGTTATTCACTTTTTCATAAAAACCAGAAGAGTTTCTCTAGATTGTAAATAAAAAGTACGGCGAGAACGAGAATGATAACCGTTGTGATATATTGTTTGGAGTTCTTTAAATACTTCCATTCCAAAAAGGCTTGAAAATCAATAAGTATAATCATGTACAGAATAAAAAAACCTTTCATAATCGCATTTTCATTCTTTTCCCATACACCCAACCAGATTTTCTTTTTATGAAGGGATTCCGCGATTTCTAAAGCTTTATTGAATAAGTATTTTCCTAGGCCATTTTTGTGAAAAGCCTTTTGTATGTAAATCCGCTCAATTTCAAGGGCATCTTCACCCATTTCCTCTGCCTGGGTATCACCGATATTCACCTTTAAAAACCCGGCAAGCTCCCCATGAAAATAAAGAAAAAGGAATTGGGAAGAGGGATTAGACAGTTCTTTTTCCAATTGTGCCGGGTGATATGCCCGTTCCATATAAGCTTTCATATTTTCCGGCGCATTTTGATCTTTAAATGTCTCATTGAATGTGTTTTAACTAATTTCTCGAAGCTCTTGCAGATGCTCTCTGCTGCATGATTGTAAATGGATTGTCATTATACAATTCTACTCCTATCTTCTTTTATCGTGATTTTTCCCCGAATCATTTGAAAACTAATCATCGCAATCCAGATTGTAAATAGCAATCCGATCGCTTCGTTAAAATCGTGCATATTTTGTTTTGCCTGCATTAAAAAGAACCAAGCGAGAAAGGAACCGATAATTTGTATGGCTCCTACAATACACCCAAATATACCAATCTTTTTAAAAGAATTAAATGAAAATAGACCGATTGAATGAATCATAACCCAACAGCTTAAGCAAAGGTTCGCTAGAATATACATACTGACTGAAAGCCCGCCTTCTAGCATGGCCCAATCATATAGCAAGACAGCAAAAGAATGAGCTACCGTATCTTCCGTGGTACGGTACAAGTTAAACGCATATTCAACGGTCACTGCTTGGAGCATTAGGGATAAGCCATACAAAGTAAATCCAGAACAACCTGCAACTAATGCGATGGTATTTTTTAATCGAAAAATCTTCAATTCTTTAAAATGGATGTACAGACCAATTGGCAGTAGGACGGATAGTAACATAACGAAGGCTTTACTCCCGTGGTCAAAACCTAAAAGTCCAGGGAAATTACTGTAAAATTCGATACCTGTCTGTGCCATCGCAGCCTCATCATTGATGACCACCGGGTTTAATTGATTAAATAAAATATGGATAACCATCCAAATGATTAGAATGGAAACATGCATTATTCCGGCCCAGCCAATTGCCTTCAAAATTCTTCACTCCCAATATTTAAAAATTCCGTCTCTTTATAAAGCACCCTTGTATCACAATAGCAGAACAAGGGTTAAAGTATGTACGATGCCCTAAAGTAAGAAGCTTTCTCTCTCATCTTATTCCTTTTCTATCTTGTACTGAAGTGGTTAATGATTAAAATATAAAATGGATAGAAAATTAAAGTTCCTGCTAAAACCCATAAGATAGTTTGGTTAGTTGGTATCGGAGCGGCAATGGCAGGAAACGCTTGGGTAAAGATAAAAACAAATAAAGCAAAATACGGTATCCAAAGGAGTGCTGCCCAGGACTTCATCTTGTCCTGTCCGAACCATTTTTTAGTTGGAAATAATAAGGTCAGTCCGGCACCTAGGACAATAACTAGAAATGTAATGGTCGCCATGATGTTCACTAATCTCGTCTGTTCCCCAGTTAAATTGCTAATATTTGTCACATTCAACATAAATTCAACTGGAACAAATAGAATTAGAGCGTATAAGATACTAATAATATTTAACCTCACAAACTTCAATCTATCAACATCCCTTCCCGTTATTCCTCTCCCTACCCTTTAGAGTAACATATAACTTGGGGATTTGATTGTTTCAGTTGATGGTAGTCAATATATCTTAGATATGATTGAAAACATTGATTTTCCATTAGAAATACAAATTAAATATAACTTTAAAGACAATGACTCCAATATTCGACAGGTTCGTAAATTAAAAGACGATTTTCAAATGATTCGTATTTGCGGTGTCGTTTTACTATCCCTTACTCCTATTCAGAAAAGGAGTATTTAAGCATTATTCTGGTGAAATACAAGTAAACCTCTCATAGTTTAGTTCTTATATTCCTTTGAAACAACTAAAGGAAATGGAACCCCCTCAACTGTCTTAAAAACACATTTGAGATAATTATAATATACTTAAAAACCTGAATACAGGTATAATTCAGGATTGTTTTCTTAGGGTAAAGAATTGTAAAGATTACATTAACCCGCCTTTTTTTGAAGAAAAAAATGATAATATAAAAACTGTATGAAAGATATCAATCTTTCGTTAGATGTTTTTTAGTAAAATTACAGTCGACAATTTACTTTGAAAGGTGGTATGAGTTTTATAAAAATCTATTAAATAATATAGTTTTTAAATGTAATTATTTATCTAAAACTAGGAGGAAAAATAATGAATAGAAAGTCAATGAAAGGAATACTATTATCACTTTTCATAATTAGTATTTCAATGATATTAGTAGCATGTGGTTCATCATCAGATGAAACTACTCAAGCGAGCGACTCAGAAAATGACTCTGAAACTCAGCAGGAAAATGGAGAAGTTACAGAAATTACTTTTTGGTATGCTTTTGGTGATGCAGTTGGTGAAAGTAACGAATCTTTGACTGAAGAATTTAACGAAACAGTAGGCGCCGATGAAGGTATTCATGTAAATGCGGAGTTCCAGGGCGACTATAATGATATTTATTCGAAATTACAAAGTGGATTTGTGGCCGGTGAAGTACCGAACATTTCAGTTATTAACTCACTTGGGGTACTCCAATTTGCTAAAAATGACATGTTAGAACCGATTGGTGATTTTATTAGCAATGAATCTTTGGATGATTTCTATCCAGGATTATTATTAAATAGTTATTATGACGATGTTCAATATGGATTACCTTATTTAAGAAGTACTCCTCTAATGTATTACAACAAAACATTATTTGAAGAACTCGGAATTGATGAAAACTTAGAGACATTTGATGATGTTAAGGCAGCATCTGAAATTTTAAATGAAAATGGCTATACAGGTATGGGCTTCATACCAGACCAGTGGCATTTTGATGCTTTGATGCGCCAAAGTGGTGGTGGAATAATGAATGAAGATATGACCGAAGCAATATTTGCATCTGAATCTACAGTAGAACTATTCGAATTCCTTCGTGAAAATATGGAAGAAGAAAACTTTGATTTCTATCAAAGTGGTGATGATCAAACAACTGCTATTGCAAACCAGGGATTAGGTATTTGGCTCGCTTCAACTGGTAGTTTAGCTAATACTTTAACAATAGCAGAAGACGCTGGTTTTGAAATCGGCACAGCTTTTATTCCAACTAAAGATGATATCCGTAATGTTCCTACAGGAGGAGCAAACATTGTAATGGTAGCTGGACAATCTGAAGAAGAAAAAGAAGCTTCAGCTGTATTTATGAATTGGTTAACAGCACCTGACCAAGCTGCAAAATCACATGTTAACACAGGATATTTACCTACACGTCAAAGTTTAGGAGAACATCCAGATGTTGTTGCGATTAATGAAGAAAATCCACAATATCAAACTGCTTTAGACCAATTAGACCATGCTGGTATTGAACCTAATGCACCAGGATATGCTGAAGTTGTTGCCCTTGTCTCTAATATGATTACTGAACTACTTACAACAGATGTTGAAATTATGCCGACATTGGAATCATACGAAGATGAAGCCAATGCAGTTTTAGAAGAAAATCGTTAATAAATTCTTTTGAATTTGATTCCTTAATAGTCTTGTAGTTGTTAAGACTACAATACTATTACCCATTATCTTAAAAAATTAAACATTATCTAACATTATTATTGAAAAGATGTGATGAAAAATGGAAATATTAAAAAACAATCATACGATTTATGTTTGTGCACATAGAGGATATATGTCAAAGTTCCCGGAAAATTCTTTGCTAGCATTTCAAAAGGCACTAGATTTAAATGTGGATGCTATAGAAATGGATCTTCATTACACAAAAGATCAAAAAATTGTAATTTTCCATGATGAATCAATTGATCGAATGACAAATGGTAGTGGGAGAGTAGAAGATTTAACTCTTGAAGAGTTACGGGAATATAAATTATTAAACCCTGATAATACGGAATCAAATGAAACGATACCTACTTTTGAAGAATACCTCAATTTGACTAAGAACTACGACAGCTTATACCATTTCGTTGAAATAAAAGAACAAAAAGATAGTGTAGATTTACTAGAGGAAGTTTATCTCATGTTAAAAGAGAGGAGTCTACTTAGTCGAACACTACTAACTAGTTTTGACTATCCTGTTATCGTTGCAGCGCATAATAAGAAAATGTTTACCCAGGGCTTTTTGTTTTCTAAGATGAAGAACAAACCGGAGAATGAAGATAATTACTATGATTTGTTAAATTGTGTAGGTTTATTTAAAAACGATGTTACTGAAGAAGAGGTATCTTTTGCTAAAAATCAAGACTTACAAATGACATTAGTACCGATTGATACTACAGAAGATATAAATATTGCAGTAGACCTAGGCATCAATATATTTGCTTCTGACGAGTTAGAAAACACAATTGAATATAGAAATAAAAGATAGGAACATTATCCTAAACAAGATATTTACACATGTCACACAGATCGTAAAGCACCGGAGATGTTCTGTACTCAACATTCTCACCGGTATGTTCACGGATTTACGGGAAGGAATCAAGTTGCGAGAAAAGAAATACACAGCTTATCTTACCAGATCAATACGAACTTAATAATAACAGTTCACAAACGAAATTATTGAAATCGTGAAAAGTATTCCACAAGAGCTAAGAAATGATGAATAGCAAAGGTCTTGAAATCATCACAGTCGCTACGTTTTATTCTGAAGCTAAAGATTTCCAAAAAGAAAGTTTGAGTAATTCTGAGGTGTCAGGAGTATTTTGAAGATAATCAAAGTATATAGATGGAGGATATAAGGATATTATGGGATCAATAGAATTGAAAAATATCACAAAGTCTTATGACAATAAAAAGAATGTAATAGAAGATTTAAACTTAAAAATTCCAGATGGTAGTTTTACCGTATTGATTGGACCAAGTGGGTGCGGGAAAACAACTACTCTGAGACTAATTGTTGGCCTTGAAGAACCTACTAGTGGAGAAGTATATATTGATGATAAATCGATGGAAAAAGTAGAACCTGGTGATAGAGATATAGCAATGGTTTTTCAGAACTATGCACTTTACCCAACAATGAACGTAAGAGAAAATATAGAGTTTGGATTAATTAATAACAAAGTCAAAAAAGAAGAACGTGACAAACTTGTTACAGAAATTGCAGAAATAGTTGGCTTAGAAGATTTTCTTCAAAAAAAGCCTGGTGAATTATCAGGTGGTCAGCGCCAAAGAGTTGCCTTAGCTAGAGCCATGGTCAAAAAGCCAAAGGTGTTTATTATGGATGAACCACTATCAAACCTAGATGCAAAACTAAGAGCACAGATGCGCATTGAATTAAGTGAATTGCATCAAAAAATGAATACGACATTTGTATATGTTACTCACGACCAAACGGAAGCAATGTCAATGGCAACTAATATTATTTTAATGAATGATGGAGCAATTCAACAACATGATACTCCTGAAAAGTTATATGAAGATCCGGCTAACTTATTTACTGCAGAATTTATTGGATCACCATCTATGAATACGTATGAAATAAATGAAATACCTGACTATAATCCCCCCATTCCTGAAGCCAAATATGTAGGATTTAGACCATCTGCAGCAGAATTTATTCTAAATAGTACATCTGAAAAAATGAACAAAAATGATTTGATCATAAAGGTGAAGATTATCACTCGTGAATATTTAGGTTCAGAAATTATATATAATTGTGAAAGCGGCTTTGGAAAAGTATATTTTAAAACATTTCAAAAGGAAGATGTGTCGGACGAAAATGAAATAACACTGTACCTTCCTGAACAAAAATTATTTTACTTTGATGAGGAAGGGAAGAGGGTGCATATTTAAAATGAAAAGAAAACTATTTCCCTACTTTTTGGTTTTACCAACGATGATTGTAATCATTCTTTTTAATGTATACCCAATTTTAAGGATGTTATATCAAAGTTTCCATCAATGGAACATGATAAATGATATGCAATTTATTGGATTCGATAATTTTATAAAACTAGCTTCAGATAAAGTGTTTTTACAATCACTAGGTAACACATTCTATTTTGTATTTTGGAATGTTCTTTTATGTACAGGTTTGGGTTTATTGTTAGCAGTATTTTTGCAAAAGAATACTAGATTCAACAGATTTTTACAATCAATCTCCTTTTTCCCTTATGTCGTCTCTCTGGCATCTGTATCCCTACTATGGTCCTGGATTATGAACAAAGACTATGGATTACTGAATTATGTCATTTCATTTTTCGGTATTACATCACAAGACTGGCTTGGGAGTCCGGGTTTGGCAATGAATTCTATCATACTTATATCAGTTTGGAAATCGGTAGGGTTCAATGTTTTAATTTTCATATCTGCTTTACAAAGAATTCCAAAATATATATATGAGGCTGCGATATTAGATAATTCCGGCTCATTTCAATTTTTCAGGAAAATTACACTGCCAATGATATCACCAACTTTATTTTTCATAACAATTATAAACATAATCAATTCCTTTAAGATATTTGAAACTGTACAGATATTGACACGAGGCGGCCCTTTAAACTCAACAAGAACAATTGTTTATGAAATTTATGAAGAGGGGACTTTATTCTTCAATGTTGGCTATGCATCTGCAATGGGAGTAGTATTATTAGTAATTTTGGCTATTTTGACAATAATATACTTTAAAACACAATCTAAACGTGTCCAATATCAATAGCATAAGAATAGGAAGGTAAATAATGAAAATAGTAAAAAAAAGTTCCCATTTAATTTT
>NZ_JBBKBV010000035.1:0-35297 GCF_037892815.1 Oceanobacillus sp. HCA-5259
TTTTATAATAGATTTGCAACCTCTAAAGAGGGTGTGTGTTGAGGAATCCGTTTACTTTTGATGGGAAAGCGGATTCCTCTATTACTACTCTTTTTGTATAACATTCTTGATTTTTTTGCGCTAAATTCTTCACCTCTGTGTTCATTAAACGCTTTCACTACCACATTTGTTTTCTCTTCTTTTTCAACATGAAATTTCTTGATAGCCTTTTGTAACCCTTCCTCAATCTTTATGGACAAAGGGCTTCTTGCCAATTCATTATCACCTCCTTAAGTATTATTATACACATTTCAGAAGATGAACACAAACGTATGTTCGTAACTTCTGTGTATTTTTGGATAATTCACGGAAACTAAGGATATAGGTTGGGTTAATACATTTTCAGGATATTCAATCAAATTAAACATCATGTTTACAACACCCAGTAGGTAGGATTGCGACAGCAACTTGTCTAGTACCATCTCAAAAACTCTTGCCGTATCATTGATTGTTGAAATATCTTAATACATATCTAATCATAAAACTCCTAGATTTCCATCATATTTTTCATTTAAATAATAATAAAAGAATGCCAAGATATGTATTATACTATCTCAGCATTCTTTTCATTTAAAGTATACGGCCATTCGAAGCAATCACTTTTTGATACCAGGAAAAACTATCCTTTTTAATTCGTTCCAAGGTTTTAATATCTTTATCATCACGGTCTATATATACAAACCCGTATCTTTTTCTAAAACCGCTGGATGTGCTTAACAAATCCATAAAGGACCATGGCATATATCCCAAAACTTCTACGCCATCCTTGATTGCCAGTTGAAGCTGCTGGATATGGTCTCGAAGAAAATCAATTCTTTCCCGATCATGGACTTGTTTATCCTCTGTCAGTTCATCCAACGTTCCGATACCGTTCTCTGTAATCATCAATGGAATCTGATAACGGTCATAAATCTCATTTAATAAGTATCGGAAACCTATCGGATCAATCTCCCAATCCCATCTTGTTTTAGGTGTAAACGGATTAGTCATTCCTTCAAATAGCCCTGGAATAATTAGATAAAATGAAGGAGAACGCTATTTTCACCGTTCTCCAACGCATGATATAATTAATTTTCTATATTCACAAGCTACTCTATTGCTTCCATTTCAGCATACCTTATTTGATGTGCCCGCTAACAGAATCTCTTCCAATCTAGCCCAACCATCTCTCCTTCCTTTATCGCACTAGCTTTAATTTTCATTGACAATGCATACTTATTAGTTCCTCTCCACTCCTTTTTTTGTTAGGTTAAGTATAGGAGGAGATGTTTACATGCAACAACTTATATTTGAAGCAGCTTGGGATAAGACGATTGCTCCGATTGATAGGGATAATATTACGTCTCTATTCCGAAAGACAACGAATGAAAATAAAGAAAATGTGGAAATTATACCGATTAGGCAAGCAATTAATCATAATGAAGATTTACTTGTTATTGTACTCATCCACAACTTTTCGAATGAGGATTTTCCCCTTAGAAATGTTTATGCTTCGTACCTGGAAGCTGATGAATTAATCGCCGAACATGATTTTACCTTTCCGCAGGTGAATATTCAGCGGAAGACGAGCATGCCTTGGACATTCATTTTCCCTAAAGTGAGCTGGCATAGGTCTCCTTCCTTTGAGAATGGCAGGTTGCAAATTGAAAAAGAAAACTTTGCAAACGAGTAAAAGTTTTCAATAATTAATGATACAATAGATAATAGCTGAATATTCTAGCGCTTAATACAAAGGAAAGAGGAGTGGAATGCATGCAGGAAAAACATTTAGAAAGAATTCGAAATGGAAAAGGTTTTATTGCAGCACTTGATCAAAGTGGCGGAAGTACACCGAAGGCCTTGAAAAATTATGGCATAGCAGAAGACGCGTACGATAATGAAGAGCAGATGTTCGATCTTGTTCACGACATGCGCACCCGGATTATAACTTCACCAGCCTTTAACTCTGAACGTATCCTTGGCGCCATATTATTTGAACAGACGATGGACCGTCACATTGAAGGGAAGTATACCGCTGACTATTTAGCAGAAGAGAAGGGAATCGTTCCCTTTCTAAAAGTGGACAAAGGTCTTGCAGATGAAGCAGAAGGAGTCCAGCTCATGAAGCCTATTACAGACCTGGATGAATTACTGCAACGAGCAAATGAGCGGAATATTTTCGGTACGAAGATGCGCTCTGTCATTAAGCAAGCAAACGCGCAAGGTATCCAAAAAATCGTTAAACAGCAATTCGATATCGGTAAAGACATTCTTGCTGCTGGATTAGTTCCAATTATTGAGCCTGAAGTAGATATTTTCAGTGAAGACAAATCACAATCAGAGGAGATTTTGAAAGAAGAATTATTGAAGCAACTAAATGAGTTAGCTGATGGACAAGACGTTATGCTGAAACTCTCAATCCCGACTGTAGCTAATCTCTATAAAGAAGTTGTTGACCATCCACGAGTCATCCGTATTGTCGCTTTATCTGGAGGTTACCCACTCGTTGAGGCGAATGAGAAACTGAAAGAGAATGAGGGTATCATCGCAAGCTTCTCAAGAGCTCTCACGCAGAACCTCAATGTCAATCAAAGTGATGAAAGCTTTAACCAAACTTTAGACGATGCAGTGGAAACAATTTATGACGCTTCTGTAAATAAAAAATAAAAATTAAAGAGATGAAAATCCTTTCTACTTAAGTGTAGGAAGGATTTTTTTGTTGCATAGGAAAAAAATGCTGTGGATAGCTTGGGAATCCCGCTAGCCACCCCAAGCAAAGCCCAATATAAAGTAGTTCTTGAGCTAGCTTCCATGCCCAATCCTCTTGTCACTTTGCGAGGAGTTTTCTTCACTGAATAAGCTTACATCACGACAAGCAACGAGCAGATCTTTTCGTGGAACGAGTAATCGCAGTCCCAGGCGCCCCGTGAAACGAATCGCGAAGCTTACTGTAAGGGTGTGTCTGCCAATGTTCTTTATTTCAAATAGTTTATTGACATAATAATTAATCGCTGTTATGGTTATACACATGAGTATATAACCATAACAGCGAAGCAATAAAAGGAGGGCTGGCATTGAGACATCTGTTACAGGATGATAAACCAATTTATCTTCAGGTGCGTGAACAAATCGAAGACCAAATTATCAATCGACAATTACAAGCGGGAGATCAGGCCCCTTCCACGAATCAACTTGTGAATTTTTATAAAATTAACCATGCGACGGTATCGAAAGGAATCAATCAACTTGTGGAAGACGGAATTCTTTTTAAGAAAAGAGGGATTGGTATGTTCGTTGCAGAAGGAGCAAGAAAACAGTTGCTTGAAAAAAGGCGGCAAATGTTCGTCGAGGATTATATAGTCACCCTCGTACAAGAGGCCGAGAAGCTGGAAATTACAGAGGAAGAAATTCTAAAGTTTATTAAACAGGTTAAAGGATGTGAGAAATAATGAATATAACGGCAACAAACCTTCATTTCTCTTATGGTCGAGATGAAGTGTTACAAGATATTAATTTTGAGTTGAACGCACCAAAGATATATGGGCTCCTAGGTAGAAATGGTGCTGGAAAAACATCACTTCTTTCCATCATCGGCTCGTTTCGGGAACCATCCTCCGGCAAAATGCTCATTAACGGAGAAGCACCATTTGAAAATGCGGAAATCATGCAGCAGGTTGCTTTCCTGTACAATAAAGATAATAGCGGAGAGACGGATTATGTAAAGACATTGTTGAAAGGTTTACAAATTTATCGTCCCTATTTCGATTATGAATATGCACTTGAATTAGTAAAGAAATTTAAAGTGGATTTAAAGAAAACTTTATCCAAATTGTCCACCGGGAAACAGTCAGCTTTCAATGCGATTGTTGGCCTTGCTAGCAGAACACCGATTACAATCTTTGATGAAGTTTATCTGGGAATGGATGCACCGGCACGAGACTTATTTTATAAAGAGTTGCTAAAGGAACAGGAACGTCATCCACGGATTATGATTCTCTCCACACATCTTGTTTCTGAAATGGATTATCTGTTTGATGAAGTGCTTATTTTAAAAGAAGGTAGACTCCTTCTTCATGAAGCGTATGAAGATTTGCTCTCTCGCGGGGTTAATCTAATCGGCAGCAAAGAAGCAATAGATGCCTTCAGCAAAAATAAGGAAATTGTTCATCATGAACAATTGGGAGATACCCATTCGGTGACTTTATACGGAGAATTTAATGATATGGAGCGGCAACAAGCGAGAGAAAGAGGTCTGCAAGTTCGCAATATCGCTCTGCAAGACTTGTTTATACAGCTGACAAAGGAGGATGAAGATAATGAATAAACCGGTACAAATCCATCAAGCAGCCTTCATCATGTTACAAGCACAGCTTACTTGGACACTTTGGTATATGGGGATTCTGCTACTTGTAAATATTGCTAGGCTGATATTCAGTGCAGACGGGATAGATACCTTTTACAATCATGCCTTCGTTGCTAGTAATGTATATATGCTTGTTATCGGAATCATCACCATTTCGTTTATGCCCTACTTTGTCGAGATGGGAGTCACCCGGAAAAGTTATTTTTATGGGAATGCAATCGCAAGTATCTGCCTTTCCATATTGATTCCGGTTTTTGCTTATGTACTCACTATTTTCGAGAAACTGATATTGGCTAATTTTAAAGAACCGACTTTCAATATCGAATCTGCTGCAGATGGCAATTTCATTGGCGATCTGTTACAAAGCATTTTAATTACGCCTTATGTTGATATGGAGGCGAATGTATTGCTGTCCCTTGCTGTATTTAGTTTAAATATCTTTGCCTTTTATTTAATCGGTTGGTTGATTGGGGCAGCATTTTATCGGCTTGGGGTGATTGGTGGGATTTTATTTATCGCCATCAGCATCGTCCTAATTGCTGCAAAAGACTCCATGCAGCGTATCGCAATGGACTTGCCGTTATTTGAAACCTATGCCTTCTTTGATGCAGTACCAAGCCGGGTTGCCTATATTCTTCTTGTAGTCATCATGTTCATTCCATTAATCCTTATCCGGACATTGACAAAAAGAGCACCGATTAAAATATAAAAAGAGGGATGCTCCCCTCTTTTTTATATTGTCTCTGCTTTTGTTTTAACCAACTTTTTCCTTAACCATGGTTGGGATTTCCAGCGACGGTAGGCAAAAATACCACGGAACCATTCGTCCGCACCTTGCGCAAGCCATACGCCAAGTAAGCCAAGTCCGAAATGAATACCGAATACGTAACTTAGGACAACGGCAAGCCCCCACATGGAGATGACGCCAATTACAACAGGGAAACGAACGTCCCCTACTGATTTTAATGAGCCCATCAAGACCATATTCACCGCCCGGCCAGGCTCGATGAACACAATCGCCCAGAGGACCGGAATCGCAACGGCAATAATCGCCGGGTCACTCGTGAATATACCAAGGAGTCCTTTGCCGGTTAGCGCGATGATAAGCGAAATGACAAGTGACACAGAAACTGCTATCCGCAACGTTTTCAGGCCCCGTTTCAATGTGCGCTCATACATCCCCGCTCCGACATAGCGGGCAATGAGAAGCTGTGTACCTTGAGATATTGCCATCGTAAACATAAAACAAAACATCGATATATTTAAAATATAAACCCGCGCAGCAAGTGCCGCGTCCCCTATGATTGCGACAAAACTTGTAATAACTACTTGCGAGAACTGATAGGATAGTTGTTCTGCAGCAGATGGTATCCCAATTCCCATCAGATTTTTGATGTTTTTCTTATCTATTTTAAAAATATCTTGCAGACTGAATTTAATCGCCAGCCGTTTATATACAAATCCTAACAAAGCAAGAACGAGGAAGATACGAGCCACTATGATTGTAACGGAAACTCCGACAACTCCTGTCACCGGAAGACCGAACAATCCGTGAACCGCAATAAAGTATCCGGTAATACTAATTATATTCATGATAACCGTGACAAACATTGTCTCTCTCGTATATCCGTGACTTCTTAATACAGCACTAAGCGCTAAAGCTACAGCTTCAATACAGAGGGAAAGCCCCGTGATTGCGAGGAAAGAATACGCGTAATCATATACCTCTCCACTTAATCCGTAGAAATTTAAGAATATACCGCCAAATGCAATTACAATAATCGTCATCACGATACCGATCCAGAAATTCAGCCCGAAAGCAGATCTTGCGTAGTCCCTCGCCGTTTTAAGCTGGTTTGCTCCAAGGTTTTGACCAATCAAGATTGTCGCTCCGACTGCTGTCACGTTAAAAAGGATAATAAAGATATTCATAATCTGGTTCGCTACACCGACACCAGCTACCGCCTGGTCAGAGTAACTACTTAATATTAATGTTGCAAGAATGCCCACGCTCATATGAAGAGAGATTTCAATAAAAAGCGGCCACGTAATACTAAATAACGACTGTTCTTGATACTTATTTTTTTCTATATTCAATTGAAATCGTTTCTCCTTCACTATTAAATTTTTCAAATTCCAACATAATAACACAATTCCCAACCAGTAAAAAAGACCGTCCGAAAATCCGTAAAATAAATAAACGAACTCCCGTGACAGCCATCTGCTTCGGTGTTAGTTACTGAAATCTCTCCAGGTGACATTTTATAGCTGATCATTTTCCATTAAAATATTATACCATTGTTAACTCACTTATTTCAATACCTTTTTTCAAAAAATGGAAGGTTAATAGGTTAATCTCTTCTGTTTTTTCACGAATTTTATCACGTATTAACGCTCTGTAATACCCCCGCCTCTAAACAAGAGGGAAAACCAAAAAGGTAAGGAAACCCCCACTAAATGAAGTTTCACTTTATCGGTATAGAACTCTGCAAACTCTGTTTGAAAGTCTACTTTTTGATTACCGCTTTTCCATGTCGTAAAACATTCCTTAATAAGTAAGTTACTACTATAATTGTTTTATTCTTTCATAGCTGGATGATGGCTTTACCACAAATTGGATTCCATATTGAGTAATAAAATATGGTATAATGATTCTCTATTTCAAATATAGAAGGAGAATGCCGCATGGCAAAAAAAGCTTTAGTCGTCAAACAACAAAAGCCTCAAAAGTTTGCAGTTCGCGAATATAGCAGGTGTAAGCATTGCGGCAGACCACACAGTGTTATAAGGAAATTTGATATGTGTCGAATCTGCCTTCGTGAATATGCATATAAAGGTCAAGTACCCGGCTTGAAAAAAGCAAGCTGGTAAATGATAGAGTAAAACGGGGAGCATATGTATGCTCGCCGTTTTTTATAATGGAAAGAAGTGAGTTATTTTCCTATCTTTAGGAAGAGACCAGTCGTTTAAGATCTGAAAAAGCACTTTTTTCCCCGTTATAAAGGAAATTTAAAAACCTGGATAACCTAGAGTTGCGCTGTTTTCCAGATTTCTGCAATTCCTTACTATCTATGATTATCGTCATCTCTGTTATGACGTCTTTCATTTTGATGCCCGAGGTCATTCTCATCTACAAATTCGTTTTGATCTGAAATTTCACGATCATGGTTGTTAGCTTTATTGTGATCTCTCTGATCACTACAACCGAAATTACAGTTATTGTTATCCATGATTCATCCCTCTCTTATATTGGGGAAAACCCTTAACCGCAAAGGTATTCTCCACGATTATGATATCGTCTAAATTAAAATATTAGTCATCTGTAATTTTAATTTGCAATGGATTTACTTGCTCCCAGTTATGCCCTATCTGCAATAATTGTTTCTCCGTAAGATGCGAACCAATAAATTGCATACCCACCGGAAGGCCATATCTATCCAGCCCAATTGGTACAGCCAAAGCGGGAACGCCCGTTAAATTGATTGGAACCGTATAAGGCATGATACGTTTTACCACATCTAGATTCTGTTCGACCCAATTTTCCTTGAATTTCGGAGTCATAATTGGAATCGTTGGACCAAGAAGCATATCAACTTCACCGAATGCTCTTTCAAATGCTTGCACGATGCTTCTTCTTGCTTGCTGTGCTTGAATATATTGTCTTGCCTCTATTAATGAACCGGCTAAGAAGAATGACCGAATATCCGGTGAATAATCCTCTGCATGTGTCTTCAGCCACTGATGGTGAAAGGCTGCTGCTTCTCCACTGACAGTGGCATACCCCGCAAAAGTTGCCATCTCCAGTTCTGGGATTACTACTTCTTTAATTTCTACACCTAAGCTTTTAAGCGTACTTACCGCTTGATGGAATAATTTATCAACATCCTCATCCAAATTTTCCATATAATGTGTTGGAACCCCAATTGTTAATCCCTTTATATTTTTATTCAGATCTTCACTATAATTTGGAACAGGGACGCGTAAACTCGCTGGATCATGTGGATCATACCCCGCCATTACTTGGAGCATCAGTGCCAAATCACCTACTGAACGAGCAATCGGTCCAATTGTATCGAGCGACCAGGCAGTTGGAAAAACCCGGTGTGCACTAACAAGTCCGTGAGTAGGCTTTAAACCATAGACACCACACATAGCTGCAGGTACGCGAATAGATCCAAATGTATCACTTCCAGTGGCGAGGGTCGCAAGCCCGGCTGCTAAAGAAGCGGCTCCTCCTCCACTAGAACCTCCCGGCATATATTCGATATTCCAAGGATTACGGGTCGTACCGAAATATGGATTCGTTCCAGTAGAACCCGCAGCAAGTTCGTGCAAATTTTGTTTTCCAAGCATAACGATTCCTGCCAGAACTAACTTACTCACGACTGTAGCAGTCTCACTCGGATAAAAATTCGCAAACAGCTTTGAACCATCTGTTGTGCGTATTCCCATCGTATATTGATTATCTTTTATTCCCACTGGAATCCCATGCAGTGGTCCAAGATACTCGCCTTTCATAATCTTGTTCTCCGCTTCTCTTGCTTGTTTTAACGCCGTTTCATGTAGAGGGGTTATATAAGTTCGAAGGGTGTCATCAAGCTGGTCGATACGGTCCAACATGATTTTAGTCAATTCAACCGGAGAAAGTTTTCTTTCCTTAAGTAACATTCCAAGATCTTTTGCCGACATATAGTACAGATCATTCATGTTAACAACTCCTTATCGACAACCTGGATTGGTACTTCCATATTTAAATAAGGAGCTTCTACAAGAAAATATTCGGCTTGTTTTACAGTCATTAAAATATCTTGAATAAATGGAATATCGAATTCAATTACCGGCAGTCCTTGTTCTTGCAAACTATTCTTAATATATGATTCGTAAATCATTTCATAACCTCCTCTACAAAGTCGCTATACTATATGAACGCCTATAGATAATGTGCCATACAATTTTTCGATACATGCTGTAAAAAAATTAAAAATCTGCCCATAAGAACATTCTTATGGGCAGTACCAAATAACCTTATTCATCATTTCCCCGATAGCGCGCATATGACAGTGAATTCCAAGTGCGATAATCCAGCTGTTCCTTCTCTATTGGAGTTGACAGATCGTCGAAAATCCTTCGAGCAACCTCCAGTTCTTTTTCCGCTTCCTGTTTATCTTGATACATAAACTCATCTGTTGTGGTATCCGGTGCTTGATCCACTTTCTCTTCCAAGTTCTGCACAACCATTTCCTGATGGCGATGGATTGTTTCCCTTGCCTCCGTCACCCAATCGTCTTGGGCGGAGCGATTCATATCCGTTACATAAGTGAACTCATCATAGATATCCCGATATACTCGGTCCGCGTTCTCCCGTACATCCCGGATGACTCCCACTAAATCAGCAATCGTCAGCTGTTCCGGTTCCAATTCCTCAGCACGCTTAGCACCGCCAAGCCGCTCATGTTTTAAATAAAATGGGAAAATACTCTTAATCGTCTTCCCAACCGGATTGATTGCCATTTGGTTCTCATCCATTCCTTTTGGCTGAATCCCCTGCATCGCAATACGTGCCGATTCCGGTCGGACGATTTCCTTCGGTGGTAACACCCCATACCGCAGTAGTTCACGAATTCCTGTCCCGGAAATGTTAATCCGATATTTCCCTTCATGCGGGCAAGTATACTCAGTTGCAGCACTGTCACAGCGCGTGCAATAGAACACTTCTTGAAAGAGCCGCACATCAATCCCTAATTCCTCTGGTTTAAATGTGTCAAAAATTGTATGGGCTGCATACTTATCATAAAAATCGCCAATCCCAGCATGGTCCCTGCCAATTAATGCATGTGTACAGCCATAATTTTTCATAATTAACGCATGAAGAACCGCCTCGCGGGGACCTGCAAAAATATAAGTTACTCGAAGTGGTGCAAGAATTGTTCTTTCTTTCGGATAATACGTTTCTAAAACACTGCGATATGCAAGCATCCGGAATTCGTGACGGGTATATTCGCGTTTTGCCATTTCGACAAGCGGCTGGACAAATAAACCGTCAAGCTCCTCGAGTGCGTTCCGGTGGATGTATTCATGTCCCCGGTGTAAAGGGTTCGCCCCTGTAATAAATCCTCCGACAGTATTAAACTTCTTCTCCTCATAAAATAGTTTCCATGTATCTTTTGGCTCCATGCGAATTCCTTCAAACGGACCCCAATGTACCCGGCGCAGTAATTGAATCGGACCTCCAAGCGCCGTATCCCCCATTCTCCGGTAAATCGCATCTACACCTGGGTGGCTTCTGTCCGTCGTATCAAATAAATGCAACGCCCGAAATTCACGGTCATATTCAAAGATGTCCTCAATTTTAAGTATTGCTACTGCTTCTTTTGTGTGGTCTGCTAATGCTATTTCATCGCCAATATTCAATGATTTGATAATTTCTTTATTTTTATCTCCAATTGGAGCGAAACTTAGCGGAACCGGCCAGACAACCCCATTACTTAATCTACCTTCAGTAAGTACAGATTTATAATCCTCTTCACCCATAAACCCTTTGTTTGGTGAGAGTACCCCGGTTGCAATCATCTCTAATGTGATAACTGCTTCCAAATCAACGACAATCATCGGTAAATGTTTGGCCCTTTCAACCGCATCTGCTAGCGCTTCCCCTGTCAGTACTTGATTTACTAGCTCACCACCATGTGGTTGTTGCGGATAAGCTGTCATTTTTGTTTGATCCATCACCTTTTGACTCATCAATCTTCCTCCTTATTTATCTCTATCGTAATAGCTTATGAATAGTTAAAAATACTGCCCCTTTATCTAATTCGCATCCCGGTATCCCGTATTCGCTTTAACTTTCACTTCCGCATAACGGGCCGAATTGTATTCTTTTGATAGCAAAGTACCTAGAAAACCGGCAAGAAAACCTAGTGGAACACTGATGATTGCCGGATTATCGATAGGGAATATCGGTTCCCCAACAAACAATGCCGCACCTTCCACAGGTGAAAATACGCTCGGGCTCATTGAAACAAGGATGAGTGCAGAAAGTAAACCGGTCAATAAAGCCGATATGGCACCCGCCGTATTAAAACGTTTCCAATATACCGTGTATAAAATAACCGGCAAGTTAGCACTTGCTGCAATACAGAATGCTAAAGAAACAAGGAATGCGACATTTAAATATTGGGCGCCTAATGCAAGAATTATAGATAGGACGGATACGGCTAACGATGCGTAGCGGGCGGCGAGCATTTGCTCACGATCCGTCACTTTTCCTTTTTTAATAATCTGGCCGTAAATATCATGGGCAAAGGCAGATGCTCCAGATAATACGAGACCTGCAACAACTGCTAAGATGGTTGCAAAGGCTACTGCACTAATAAATGCAAATAAAATATTTCCGCCAATTGCTTGGGCAAGAAGGGGTGCTGCCATATTCCCACCTGGATTCGCTGCAAGAATTGCATCTTGGCCGACAAATGCAGCCGCTCCAAAGCCTAGGAATAAAGTTAAAATATAAAAAAGACCAATCGTCCAAGTTGCCGTAATTACAGAGCTTCTCGCTGTTTTAGCATCTTTCACCGTGAAAAATCGCATTAAAATATGTGGTAAACCTGCAGTTCCAAAAACAAGTGCAATCATTAATGATATTGTGCTTAATGGATCTGTATAAAGCACTCCTGGTTTTAAATAATCTGCCCCATGAGATGTCGCTGTCTTTACAGCTGTGAACATAGACGAAATATTGTAGTTGAAATGGAATAACACTAATAAAGAAATAATAAACATTCCCGCCATCAAAAGGACAGCTTTCGTAATCTGAACCCAGCTCGTTGCAATCATCCCACCGAACAGAACGTAAATCGTCATCATGACACCGACGATTAGCACGGCAATCCAGTAATCGATCCCGAACAGCAGCTGAATCAATGCACCTGCACCGACAAGCTGGGCAATCATATAAAACAGGACAATCGTTATCGTACTAAGTGCTGCCGCCCCTCTGATTTTCTTCGCATCGAACCGGGCATTAATCATATCGGCAATCGTATATTTACCAAGATTTCGCAGCGGCTCTGCAACAAGAAATAGAACGACTAAATAAGCAATAAGGAAACCAATACTATAGAAAAAACCATCAAATCCATTGAGAGCAATCATCCCGGCTATCCCTAGGAAAGAGGCGGCAGAGAGATAATCACCTGCGATTGCCAATCCATTCTGCCATCCAGTCAATCCACCTCCAGCCGTATAGAAATCTCCGGTGCTTTTCGTACGTTTAGCTGCATAGTACGTAATGACAAGTGTTAAAATGACGATAGCGAGAAATAGGATAATAACGGTGGCATCCATCAGCGATTACCCCCTTTATCCAACTGCTCCTTCACTATTTCTTCCGCCATTTCATCAAAGCGATTTGCTTTTTTTACATAAATCATGCTCAGCACCCAAGTCATTATAAATTGCGAAATTGCAAATACCCATACCCAGGATATATCACCGAAGAATGGTGCATTCAGGAATGTTGTATATGACGTAAGTATCGGAAGCGTAAAGTAAAAAACAAGAAAGAAGATCGTCAGCGGAACAATAAATTTCTTTTTTGCATGCATAAAGTTTTTAAACTGCCGACTTTCCTCCACTTTAACAAAATTGATTGGCTCTTCTTGCTTTCTTTCAACAGAAACCGGTTGTGTATTCATCAAAACATCCTCTCTACCCTTATTTTGAAAACGCTTACTAAGAGTATAGAGAGTTTCATAACTTTTGTTGTAAGTTTTTCGTAAACGGTAAGTATTTTGGAGTGAACGGTTCGGATACACTGACAAATAGTTATATTTTGAATTTTTTAATCAATATTTTACTCGCTGTCCGACTAACCGGTATTTTGGTCTGTTCCTTATCTTTTAATGTGACATTACTCGTTCCATTAAACCATGGTGTAATTTCTAAAATATGATTCAAATTGACAAGATAACTCCGGTGCGTCCGGAAAAATGATTCATCATTCAACTTGTTCTCCAGTTCCCTTAATGTCAACTTACTCTTAATCACCTTATCTTTTGTATGGATTTCAATTTGTTTCTTATGTGGTACAGCATAATAAATCGATTCAGGCGAAAGCACAACCATCCGCTCTCCATCATCAATAAGCAGTTTATCTGTCATAGCCTGTGGCTCAGACACAGATCTATCTTTTCCCTTCGACTGCAATGCTTTCCGCAGTCTTTTCAGTGCCCGTTTGAAATGAGTTTCCTCGTAAGGCTTCAATAAATAATCAATCGCTTCAACATCAAATGCATCCATCGCATAGTCATCATAGGCGGTCGTAAATACGAATAAAGGCTGCTGCTCTCCCTCTTTCGTTATATATTTCGCTGCTTCGACTCCAGACATGCCGGGCATTTCAACATCAAGAAAAATAACATCCGGATGATGGAGACGATACTGTTCGATCAGCTCTTCCCCAGTTTCTGCATGAGGAGAAAGAATAATATCTTCTTCATGCTGCAACAGATACATCAATTCTTTTCTTGCCATCGCCTCATCTTCCGCAATCATCGCCCGTATGATCATGGGATCGCCTTCCTTTCCATTTGATTCATGCGAGGTATTTGGAAATACACTTCACTCCCTTCAAGCGGCAAATTTTGAATCGTTAATTTCGCTGACTCGCCAAGCAGGCCAATCAACCGCTGATTTACATTGTAAATACCAATCCCACCACTTTTCTCTTCGCTGAGTGGTTTATATCCAGCGTCTCTTAGTATATGTTCCGGGAAGCCATAGCCGTTATCGCGGACGAGAATGAACACAGCATCCGCTTCAACTGTAATGACAATATCAATTCTTCCACCCTTCGATTTATGATGTAAACCATGATTTACACAATTTTCCACAAGTGGTTGAATTGTTGAAGGCGGTATATAAACACCCGAAAGGTCTTCCGGCCGCTCGAAATGAATTGTCAACCGATCCGCGAATCTTGCTTGGATAATCGCTGTATATGCCTCGACATGCTCACATTCCTTCTCCAGGTCAACAAGTGACCTGGATACGAGCCGCAAATTAAAACGCATAAAACCTGCAAGTTTAAGCGTGAGATACCTGGCCTTCTCTGCATCTTCCCGGTAAAGGGTCGCAATAAGCTGTAACGTATTGAATAGAAAGTGCGGATTAATCTGCGCCTGTAGATTCCTGAGCTCCGTATGCCGCATATGCATGTTCAACTTCTCAGCATGCAGCATCGTCAATTGATTGGATATGAATTGACCAAGTCCTTCTGCCATCGTAATCTCTACCGGGGTAATATGTTGCGGTTTCCGAAAATAAAAGATGATTAAACCCGTGTAGTCATGGCCCCGAGAAATAGGAATCATGATGGCTGCATGCAACGGACAATCTGGCTCTATACACTCTAAGTCAGCTTTACTATATATTATTTTCATCGCATTCGTTGCGATTGCCTCTTTTCCAAGCTTCGAACGGATTGGATTCCCCGCTTGGTGATGGTTGCCAATTCCTTTATGGGCCAGCACTTCCTGATGATTTGTAACAGAAACCGCCGCAAGCTCCAAGCGGTCGTAAAGTAAATCGGCAATCCCGTCAGCCATAGCTTTACTTCCATCCTGTTTTAAAAATGGTATTGCTTCTTCCGCTATCGTTAATGCCTGCTTTGTCGCAAGCGCCGCCTCATTTTCCTGTTCCTTAAGGACAATGCCAATCATCGCAGTAAAGATTGCAATCGCTATACTGTTTGATAGGACAAGCGGCAGACCAATCCAGTCTACAACCTGTACAATATCATATGCATCGGTGTAAAAAATGAGTAGCAGCTGCATTTGTAATACTGGCGGAAAAACTCCAATAAACAATGCTTTTAACGGCGAAATAACCCGCTCATTGGAGAAGAATCTAGCCGTTAATCCTGCCAATAATCCTGTAAGCGGGTTCACAAAACCATTTGCTAGCCACCCCACTCCGCCAAGGAACATCAAGTGAATGCCGGCAATCAGACCTGCACCAAGCCCTACTACTGGACCGCCTAATAAGCCCGCAATAACCACGGCAACGAGGCTTGTACTAACAATCAGCTGATCTTTTTCCACAGGGAATATAATAAAATCAACATGCAGCACCTCATCTTGAACGATGACAATTCCTGTAATCGTACTCGCAATCGCAAAAACACCAAATACGATTGCATGCACCAACGACATACCAATATTAAAATTCCGATCAAGCAACCGCTTAAAGCCTGGCGTTCGCGTTAATACGAATGCAATAACGAGGAGAAGTCCAATCCGTTCAAAAAGAATAATCGTTAAATCCTTCATGACGCGTCACTCCTGGAACGGCTGCCAGTTTGAGCTTTTTTGAAAAATGCGTAATAGGACGCTTCCTTTTCCGCCTGGCCTCCAGATAGGAATGCACCTAGAAAAGCTCCTAAAAATCCAATCGGTATCGCAATAATTCCCGGATTATATAACGGAATAATCGCATCACGGGCGATCAACCCATTTTCCGTATCCATAATATGTGGCCCTAGTACGAGCAGGAGAAGCGATGCAATTAGTCCACAAAACATTCCAGCAACAACTCCCGTTCGATTAAACCTTTTCCAATAAATCGTAAACAACAGTACCGGGAAAATACTAGATGCCGCAACGATAAATGTCATCGATACAAGAAAGGTCACATTCATTGTCTCAAGCCGCAATGCAAAAACGGTAGAGAGAAGTCCAATTGCTAGAGCCGTCCAGCGTGCCGCATAAAGCTGTTCTTTCTCCGTCGACTTTCCCTTCTTCCATATCATATGATAAATATCATGGGAAAAAGCAGTCGTTGCCGAAATGACAAGCCCTGCGACAACTGCAACTATTGTCGTAAATGCAACTGCAGAAATAAACGCCAAGAGAAAGTCACCACCGACCGCTTGGGCGAGTAATGGAGCTGCCAAATTTCCGGTAGGATCAGTTGCCACCAGTGCCTCGTACCCTAATAATGCAATCGTTCCAAGCCCAAGAATCAACGTCATTAAATAAAACGTCCCGATGATCCATGTTGCACTGAGCAGCGAACGGCGCACTTCAAAGGTATTTTTCACAGTGAATAGTCGGATTAATATATGCGGAAGTCCCGCCGTTCCGAGAATCAATGCGAGCTGTAACGAGATTAACTCAATTGGACTATCAAATAAATGCCCCGGATGAAAAAAGTACTCCCCGAGTAGAGAGCGTTCTTTCACATCCGTAATAATCGCGGGAACATTCCAATTATAATTGGATAGGACGATGAGCGATAATAAAAATGTACCTGACATGAGGACAATCGTCTTGACAATTTGCACCCAAGAAGTCGCAATCATCCCGCCGAACATGACGTAAATCGTCATCAAACTTCCAATTACAAGCACAGAAACAGAATAATCAATATCAAGCAATAAACGCAACAGGAAGCCTGAAGCAACAAGCTGGGGGACCATATATAGAATAGAAATCGTAAAGGCCCCAAACGCCATGATGAGGCGCATCGAACTACCGGGAAACCTCGAGCAGATTACATCACCAAGCGAGTATTTGCCGAGTCTGTGCACCGGTTCCGCGATTAAAAAAAGTACAACCAAATAAGAAACTAAAAAACCGATTGAATATAGAAATCCGTCATACCCGCTGAACGCTATCGTACCGACAATACCGAGGAAAGAAGCAGCACTGATGAAATCTCCGGCAATCGCCATTCCATTTTGAAAACCGGTTAAACTTCCAGCCGCCGTATAAAATATGTTCGTTGTTACACTTCGCTTTGCCGCCCAATATGTAATGATAAGTGTACAAACAACGATACATATGAAAAATAAGAAGTAGGTGAGATTCACTTCGTCACTCCTCTTGTATCATTTGCTCGGTCTGTTCATCTATCTTTTTTGCCTTTAGATGATACAACCATCCAAGCAGCCAAATCATAATAATCTGCAGGAATGCGTAAACCCAAGCCCACGTCACCCCGGGAATAAAGCTTGTTTGATTCATCGTATCAGGGAAAAAGATAAGTGATACAGGGAGTAAAAAGTAAAAAACAAAAGCAAAAGTAATTGCTATGATAACAAAACGCCGCTTCTCCCGTAAAATTTTCTCGTACGTTTCCTCCATCACCCTCCCCCATTTCACTTAGTAAAAATCTGTAAATTTCTTTAATTATGAATATATATGAAGAAACTCAACTTGTAAAGTGAAAAGTTTGCATAACTTAATCAAAAGAAAAGTCTGGCATTTTCCATGTCAGACTTTCTTTTTCATCCATCTAATTTGGTTGTTAATGAATTTAATGAATCCGCTGAAGCAGCAACTTCTTCAAAAGATTCTCCTAGTACACTCATACTCTCGCAAAATAATTGAATCTCATCTGCCATCTTATTATTTTGCTTATCGGTATCATTCATCGTTCGGACAATTTCCTCAAAATGAATTTCCGTATCCTTAGAATAACTATTCCCGATCTGCACGTCTCGACGAATCGTATCTAAGGTTGACGTCAAATAATTAACTTGCTCCGTTGTATTTTTAATTAATGAGGCAACATTCACAACGGCGTCCTTCGTCTGATCGGACAACTTACGCACCTCTTCTGCAACAACTGCAAAGCCGCGACCTGATTCCCCTGCCCTTGCTGCTTCAATGCTTGCATTAAGGGATAGCAAATTCGTCTGCTCAGCCACACCGGATACAAGATTGATTATCTCTTGCATTTGCTGCATAATCTTCTCAAGTTCTTCCGCGTCTGTACGGATTCCTTCAACCGACGCAGTAATACTGTTCATTTTTTCCGTGAGTCGGTTCAATTCCTGCTTACCCGACTCCGCTTTACTTTTTGCCGATTCGGATAAGGAAGAGCCACGTTTCGCCAAAGCAACCATTCCATCCGATTGGGCAATTAATTCTTCCATTGTTGCATTTGTTTGTAGGGAAACAGCTGCTAAACTTTCTGATGTTCCTGTAATTTCCACTTGGATGTTCTGTTTCTCCGCAGCAATTGTCTGCTTGATGCGATCTATCTCCTCTTCATATGCTTCAAGAACGAGCTGTTCTTCCAAATTAATAATTTTACTGACTGCCCGGAAGGCAAGAAATGATTCTTCCCGGTCAGGCACATGCTCTTCAATAATATTAATCAGTGAATTCAAAATATCTTGGAATGCCGCCAAATACCATTTCGCTTCTAAACCAATTTTGACATGAACATGGGCAACAATATAGCGCTTTTTAATATAATCTTCATCGATTTCACCTGTGAACATCTCGACAATATGACGCCTTAGCGTCTGCTTTAACCTTTCGATAGAACTATAATGGTTAATAATATGAATTAACGATGCCTCTTTTTCTAGATTTGAATAGAATCGATCGATAATTAGTCCGATATTTTCCATTACGTATGGCTGCAGTGTATGCAGAATTTGTAAATCTTCGACGGTCAGCCCAATCATCTTGACTTGATGATCCAGTGCACTATTCGATTTTGCTTCTAAGGTAACATGATGGGGGTCTTTATTAAAAATGAGTTCTCTCGTCTTTTCTTTTTTTCGCTGTTTGAACATCCTTGCTCTCCTCCAAACTTATCTATGTAACTATCCTACTACAGGAAGCCGTACATTCCAATACAATATAGGAATTTTTACTCTGTTTATATAGAAATTCGAAAAAAAACGGGCACATGAATCTATTCCATTCATGTACCCATTTTTATCATGGATTTAAAATCATCCCAATCGATAAGTCGTTCCATTTCCAATTCCTTGTTATAGGATTGATCTTTAACGATTAATTGGGTTGGCGTGTGAAGTAACGTATTGAGGACAGCCGGTTTATCATCTACATAATAATCCAGCTCAAGCTCTTCGATGATTTTTACTTTTTCCTCATCTTGCATCCCATAGAAAAAACGATCGTCCGTAATTGGGAATCCTTTTTCCTTCATCCATTCCCTCGTCCGGATGCCGTGTTCTTTCGGTCTTGCCGTTATATAATAGATTTCATGGCCTTCCTCGGCTAAATCTAATAACGTTTCTCTCGCTCCGGGAAAAGCAGGGCAATCAGTATAATAAATTTCTTCTAAAGAATGAGTCCACATTTCTTTTCCTTCTGCGTCCGTTAGTCCGAACGGCTCGTGGATTTCCACCCGGTTAATCCCTTTAAAAGTTTCTAAGGATAAGTCTTGTTTAAGCCGTTTTGTATAAATACAAAAAGCATGTTCCCGCAAATTAATTAATGTATCATCAATGTCGAAGCCAAATTTCATCTCGAAATCCCTCCCCTCAATCTGTATAGGTTGGATAACCAATATATTTCAAATCTTTTCCAACTGGAATAAATGCTGCATCATTTAATTCAACCGCATCTTTCATAAGCTTCACTCCAGTCCCTTCCAGAAAGGTTGGGGCATCCTTCCCGCCAACAAGCTTAGGAGCAATATAAAGAACGACCTTATCTATTAATTGATTCTCGAGAAACGATGCATGAATATTTCCGCCACCTTCAATCATGACCGAGGAGATCCCTTCTTCGCCTAGCCGTTCGACAACTTCATGCGGATCAACAGTATTTTCACGGTTTGTAACAAAAACACGCACACCGGCCTGCTCTAATTCTTTTTTCTTCGTTTCATCATGTGCACGACTTGTGAAAATCCACGTTTCTGCTTCGTTATCTGTCACAAGCTGATAGTCGAGTGGAATTTTTAACGTTGAATCAAGAACAATTCGAACAGGGTTTCTGCCATTCGGAATTCTCGTAGTAAGCGCAGGATTATCTTCTAATACAGTATTGATTCCTGCCAAGATTCCCATATTTTCATTACGTAGATGATGGACATCAACCCTCGCCTCTTCTGAAGTGATCCATTTACTGTCAAACGTATGGGTTGCGACTTTGCCGTCCAGCGTAATTCCTGCTTTCAATGTCAGAAATGGTTTCTTTTCAACAATATATTTATTGAAAACTTCATTCATCTGCCGCGCTTCTTTTTCCCTAACTCCTGTAATCACTTCGACTCCAGCGTCCTTTAAGATTTTCACACCACTTCCAGAAACAACCGGGTTGGGGTCAAGGGTTGCGATAACCGCTTTTTTAATCCCGGCTTGCACGATTGCTTCAGCACAAGGGCCTGTTCTTCCGTGGTGGGAACAGGGTTCAAGCGTGACGTAAATCGTACCTCCATGTGCAAGCTCCCCTGCCATTCTTAATGCATGAATTTCTGCATGCGGTTCTCCCGCTTTCAAATGGGTGCCGACTCCGACAATCCGGTTGTCATTTACAATGACGGACCCAACGAGTGGATTCGGATCAGTCTGCCCTTTCATCGCCCGGGCATTCGTAAGGGCAAGGTCCATATAAAATTCGTGATTAGTCATTTGGACAAGTTCCCTCCGCTTTCATATGGCCGGATTTTTCAATTTTCGTTTCTAAATATTTCTGGTTATATTCTGATACGTCTCCCCATAAGGCAGTTCTACCAGCAACATGCATGCCGGAGTTCCGGAGTGCTTCCAGCTTTTCGGGATTATTCGTAATCAATGTGACTGGCTTCGTGCGTAGGTTTTTCAGCACTGTAATCGCGTCATCATAATTCCTGAGATCATTATCAAATCCTAAACTTTCATTTGCTTCAACTGTGTCAAAACCATTTTCCTGAAGCACGTAAGCCATTGCTTTACTGAATAAACCAATTCCCCGACCTTCATGGTTCGCAAGGTAGAACAGCGCACCCGCGCCATGCTCCTTGATCCGCTTCATGGACTCTTTCAATTGGAAACCACAGTCACAGCGTTTACTTCCGAAAATATCCCCTGTATGACAAATCGAGTGCAGACGAATGAGCGCATCGTCCGCTTCTTTAAAGTCACCGTACACGAGAACGCTCGACTGCTGATATTCAGCAAGGTTTGCTGAGGCGAAATGATCAATGACTTTCTCATAATCCTCTGTCACCTCATCATGATTCAGCCAAGAGTACCACTGAAAAACAACTGTTTCTCCGTATAAATTTACTGGAAGCTGGATCGGACCGACCAAATAGATCGCCTGATCCTGCTTTTTAATCAATTGTATTTTATCTTTTAAAAGCGCAAAGGCTTTGGATTCCACTTTCACATCTGCCATATTCCTTATCTCCTTTCACTTACTTATCTTAGTATAGTGAAATAATTATCGAGCTTCAATTTATCTTTCTCGGAAATAGGAACTTTTATCACGTATTAACGGTCCCATCTTTAAACATGAGTGAATACCAAGATGTGAAGGTGGGGATAAACAGTCCGTAAATCCCTAATTCTGTTAACATTCAGTGAGGGGGAAGGAAACCCCCACTGAATGAAATTTTACTTTTTGACAGCTAAGCTACTAGTCCGTCCTTTTTCCAGATATACCGTAGAAGAATATTTTTGTTAGATCCTCTGTAAGCGGAAGGAGTGATGGCCCTACATCTTCCCGCCGCATATAATCAGCAAACATTTGAATGTATAAGAGAATTGCCTCATCGGAAATCGACTTATCGATATACCCTTGTTCCTTCCCCTCCGCAAACAGTTCCAGAAAACGAGGCAGTGCCGTTTCAGTATAGAACTTCATGATATAACTATCCTTTTTCATATAATCTTTCATAAAATAATCGAAAAACTCTTCATTAATTTGATTCGCAACTAATGATTTATCAAAAATTATCGTTTTAACCTTTTCCGGAAAAGGAATGTCACGATTAAAAAGCACCACATATTCTTCCCATATTTGGTGGATATAATATCGAAACACTTCTTGGATTAAATTATCTTTGCTCTCGAAATAATTATAAATCGTCACCTGAGAAACGCCTGCTTCTTTAGCAATCCCAGCAACGGAAATTTTACTTATTCCATGTTCCAAAAACAATGATAAGGCCGTTTCTATTATATTATTCATTTTTATTTGCTTTCTTCTTTCAAAGCCATTCATCGCTTTCACCTCTTACATTAGTTTAATAAAAGTTATGAAATATAACAAATGAAATAGTTCAAATCTATTGCATGCTACATCGTTTTTCTATATTATGAACTATGAGAGGCGAAATATTTCAAAACTTTTTTTATAAACCTGAGAGAGGATGAGCGCAATGTCGATAGTAGAAGTGAAGAATCTCCATAAGAAATTCGGGAACTTTCAAGCGCTGGATGGAGTCAATTTGGCATTGGATCAAGGGGAAATATATGGTTTCATCGGACCGAATGGTGCTGGGAAATCCACTACCATTCGAATTTTGCTCGGAATTTTAAAAGCATCAGAAGGAAAAGTAACAATATTCGGAAAAGATGCCTGGCACGATGCAGTGGAAATTCATAAACGGCTCGCCTATGTCCCTGGTGATGTGAACCTTTGGCCGAACTTGACCGGTGGTGAGGTGATTGACTTATTTATGGGATTAAGAGGTGGGAATAATAAGCATAAACGGGAAGAACTACTGGAACGATTCGCCCTTGATCCATCGAAAAAGTGCCGCACGTATTCAAAGGGTAACCGTCAAAAAGTAGCTTTAGTCGCAGCTTTTGCATCAGATCCCGAACTGTTTATTTTTGATGAACCGACTTCTGGACTGGACCCATTAATGGAACAAGTCTTCCAGGAATATGTTCAATCTGCAAAGGATGCAGGAAAAACGGTTCTGCTTTCTAGTCATATATTATCGGAAGTGGAGAAGCTATGTGACAGAGTCGGGATTATCCGGCAAGGTAAAATTATTGAGTCAGGTACATTAAGTGAGATGCGACATTTAACCCGGACGAATCTTTTAGTGGAAACGAAAGAACCTATCCCCACAATCGATGAATGGAAAGGTATCCACAATGTGCAAAAGGATGGGCAAACGCTGGACTTTCAAGTAGATTCAGAAGAACTCGATACGGTCATCCGATATGTAAGCCAATACGGAATTGTAAAATTGGAAAGTGCACCTCCAACATTAGAGGATTTATTTATGCGTCATTATGAGCATAAGCAAGAAACGACTGAAGGAGGGAATTCCTGATGTTTCGGTCTGCAACTGATAATATCGGTTCCCTAATTACATTCACCTTAAGAAAGGACCGGGTTCGGATTCCCCTCTGGCTCATTGGTATTATCTTTTTTACTATATTGATCCCTGTCGCCCTTGACGACATGTTTCCAACACAAGATGAACGGGATGTAATGGCAGAAACGATGGCGAATCCAGCAGTGACGGCGATGGTTGGACCTGGAGATATTGAGAATTATACGATCGGTGCGATGACGACGCATAATATGTTGCTGTTTACAGCCGTTGTCGTTGGACTCATGAGTATCTTACTCGTTATCCGTCATTCACGGGCAGAAGAGGAAGATGGGCTTTCCGAATTGATTCTTGCACTTCCTGTCGGTAGATTAGCGAACTTGAATGCTACTCTTTTTGTTCTAACCGTAACAAATATTGTGCTTGCTCTCGTTTCAGGGTTTAGCTTATATGCTTTAGGATTGGAAAGTATGGATTTTGAAGGCTCCTTGCTGTACGGAGTTGCTTTAGGAAGTACGGGACTCTTTTTCACAGGTGTAGCGGCAGTGTTCGCTCAATTTTCAGAAAGCTCACGCGGAGCTACCGGATTATCGATTGCCGTATTGCTGCTCGCTTATTTCATTCGTGCGATTGGTGATGTGAGTAATGAAACATTATCCCTCTTTTCACCGCTCGGACTCGTTACACAGACGGAAGCTTATTCAGCGAACGAATGGTGGCCTGTGTTGCTTCTTGTCGGATTTTCTGCTTCATTATTTTTACTAGCGAATTATTTAAATGCAATCCGTAACTGGGGAGCCGCTTTTCTCCACGCTCGGGCTGGAAGAACTCATGCAACTCGTTTTCTCCAGTCTCCGATTGGACTTTTCTTCCGCACACAGCGTACAGCTTTTATTTCCTGGGCAATAAGTATGCTAGTTCTAGGCATGTCTTACGGTTCTGTGATGGGAGATTTGGAGTCATTCTTTCAAGGTAATGAACTATTAGAAGAAATACTTATTGCTGAAGAAGGTTACTCCTTAACGGAACAATTTATCCCTGCCTTAATGCTTGTGATGGGGATACTTGCTACTGTTCCTCCGATTATGGCAATGAATAAATTGATTGGTGAAGAAAAGAAAAATCGAACCGAGTCGATTCTCGCCGCACCAGTATCTCGTGGAAAACTGTTGGCGAGCAACTTGATTATTGCTGTGTTTAATGGATTCATTATGATTTCCTTATCAGGTATCGGACTGTGGCTTGCTGCTGAGGCTGTAATGGAGGATGGTTTTTCTTTCGGAACGATTTACGGGGCTTCCCTCGTATATTACCCGGCGATGCTAGTCATGATCGGAGCTGCTCTGTTTTTAATTGGCATGGCACCAAGATTTACCGGATTGATTTGGGTATATGTCGTATTTTCATTCATCTCTAATTATCTCGGCGGACTGCTAGACTTACCGGAATGGATAGAGAAACTCTCCCCATTCGGTTATATCCCAGCACTACCAGTAGAAAATATGGAATGGACACCAATCATGTTACTAATTTTAGTTGCTGCCATCTTAATAACTCTGGGATTTATTGGCTATCGAAAAAGAGATATAGAAGGATAATCGACTCAAGCCCGGGACAGTGGGGTCAGAGCAAATGTCCCAGTTTTTTGGGATAGTTGTTCCGACCTTTTGTCGTTTTAGAATGGGTTCGGCTTAATTCGGATACTCGAAGATTTGTTAATTACCGAAAGAGCTAGGAAGTCAATTGTTCAGAGGGTTAGAGAGTCTCTAATCCCTCGAACGAGAGGAAAACCAATCGTTCGAGGGATTAGAGTGTCTTTCATCAACCGAATCAGCGGAAAAAGCAATTGTTCGAGGGATTAGAGGGTCTCTTATCAACCGATGAAGCGTAAAAATTGTGTGTTCAAATGATTAGATAGCTTATAAACCGCTGAACGATTGGAAAACTTGGCTATTCGAGGAATTAGATAGCCTATAAGCCTCTGCATGAGTCGAAAAATACAAAGATGAAGACACTGATAGCTTTTCCCCTTCAAAGTTATGCGAAACAACGAATCGGGATTCAGATGATCCGGAGGGGAACTAACCCTCTGCACTCTTATTGTCGAATGCAGCCATATTTCCCGCGCATTTCAAAAAGCAAATGAATCATACCTTCATAATATGGAATAAACTCACCGCTCCTAATCATCTCAATAATTTCTTCTCTTGTTGCCCATTTTACATCTTTAACTTCTTCCTCCTGTAACTTTACATCTTCCAAATTGATTTCCTTTTCAACCAAATAAATATCATCAAAACCACGTTCAAAATTAATAGTAAAATGCGGTCTTAGTTCCTCTAAATTTAGATAAATTCCAAGTTCTTCCTCCAATTCTCTTTCTGCTGCCACTTGACTGCTATCCCCTTTTATCGCACTGCCACCAACGGTAATATCCCATTTATCCGGCCACCCTATTTTGAAAGGTTGTCGCTGCTGGATCAACATTTCCCCTGCCGAATTGAAGATACAAACATGGACAACCAAATGATAATCCCCTTCTTCAAAAGCTTCTCCACGTACTATAAATTTATCTTTTTTGATTCGATCTCGATTATATACATCCCAAAGTTCCATTTGCAGATCCTCCCCAATTTCTATCGCCATTTGAAATTAACAACGTCTTCAAATCAAAATCAATCATACCCGCCTACTGCTTCTGGTAAATCTTTATATGTATCCTTTCTCTTCACTATATCAAAAATATAATTTCTCAATTCAAATAACTCGCTTGCATCAGCGGTTGAATCACAATAAGCACCAGATACGGAATGGTGTATTGTCTCCCCGTTAACTCTGATCTTCCACTCGTCTTCTTCATGCGGTTGCTGGTAACATATTTCCCCATCAATAGGCTCTGGTATCAATTTCTTCTCTTCTACTATATGAACATCTTTCATTTTCCCGTAAATTTGCTGCATTTCTTTCTCTGTCAAAGTGATGCTCGTCGTAATCGTTCCATTCTGAATTAAGTCTTTCGTTACAGTTTCTTCAAATGTATTAATCTCGTTCTTTTTATCCACACCAAACTGAACCGCAAAACCAAAGTCATCCGGCATTTTTTCCGGCATAATCGCAGTGGTTGTATTAGGTTCTTCATTTGTATTGCTACAACCGACTATCCCTATAACGAGTACCACAAGTAAAAGAAACTTCTTCACTTTTCCACTCCTCCCTTTTGGTTATTCTTCGTAAACTGGGACAGTTGCTCTGACCCCATGTCCCACTTAAATCATAGCACAGGTTGACTTGTTTCTTGACATTTAATATGTTTTGTCATAAGTTATATACATGAGCATGTGTTCATGTATTGATGTAAGACAATAATATAGATAGAGGAGTTGAGATGGTGGTGGATGAGCAAAAACGGGAACAGGTATTTACAGAAGACAGGCAACATTTGGATGAAGAGACATTATTCGTTGTCTCGCAAATATTCAAAGCTTTGAGTGATCCAACCCGAATTCGGATTTTAAATTTGCTATGTACAGGGGAACATTCCGTGAACGCTATTGCCGAGACATTAAACCTAAGTCAATCAAGTGTTTCCCATCAGTTACGCTTCTTAAAAAATTTGCGATTGGTTAAATATAGAAGAGCAGGGAGAACCCTATATTATTCAGAGGATGACGATCATGTCATGAATTTATTGAAGCAGGCGATCAAGCATGCTCTACATCATTGATTGAGGAGGAATTTGAAATGGGACACGATCATGTACATGATCATTCGCATGGTGCGAATAAAAAAGTTTTAAAAATAAGTTTTATCATCATTTCCCTCTATATGATAGTGGAAGCGATAGGTGGATTCCTTACCAATAGTCTTGCCCTCTTGGCAGATGCTGGCCATATGTTAAGTGATGCCATCTCACTCGGTATCGCCCTCCTCGCTTTTACACTAAGTGATAAAGCTGCCAACTATAGTAAAACATATGGATATAAACGATTTGAAATTTTAGCAGCTGTGCTGAACGGGATTACGCTAATCATCATTGCCGGCTATATTTTCTATGAAGCAATTGGACGTTTCCAAAATCCGCCGGAGGTTGCTTCAACCGGCATGTTGATAATTGCGATTATTGGTCTGTTCATTAATATTCTTGTCGCTTGGATTATGTTTCGTGGTGGAGATGTGGATGATAACTTGAATATGCGAGGAGCATACCTGCATGTCATCAGTGATATGCTTGGTTCAATCGGTGCGATTATTGCTGCCCTGCTTATCATTTTCTTCAACTGGGGTTGGGCGGACCCTCTCGCAAGTGTTATTGTCGCTGTACTCGTCCTCCGTAGTGGCTACTTTGTTGCAAAATCGGGACTCCATGTTCTGATGGAAGGAACCCCAGATAATGTTAATATGGAGAAGGTCGTGGAAACCATTCAACATACGGATGGTGTTCAAGGTGTCCATGACTTGCATGTCTGGTCGATTACGAGCGGATTAAATGCCCTTTCCTGCCACGCGGTTGTTGATGATGATATGTCCATCGCAGAAAGTGAAACATTACTTCGACAGATTGAACATGAACTGGAACAGCAAAATATTCACCATATGACGATTCAACTAGAAACGACTGCACATTTACACGACAATTCGATTCTTTGCAGGATACAGCCGGAATCACCCGGACATCACGATCATTAAAAAGGAAGTCCTTTACCCAAGGGGCTTCCTTTTTTTATATAAGAAACTATAAAATAAAAAAATGTATGTAGATAATATTAGACAAAAGAACAATTCTGTTGTTTAATTATGCTTTACAACTTAACTAACTCCATGTTATATTGACAATTATTTTCAAAAAGGGGGATTATCAGATGGAACATGGTGCAACTTCAATTGTATCTCTCATGATCGTTACGGGTGTTGCGTTTTTCATTCCAATTTTGCTCGAACGATTAAAATTAAAAGCGATACCGATTGTGGTAGCAGAGATTATTGCTGGGATCATCATTGGTAAGAGCGGTTTGAACCTTATCGATGTTGATAATGCATGGCTCACCTTGCTATCCAGTTTAGGTCTAATATATTTGATGTTTTTAAGTGGTTTGGAAATTGACTTTAACTCCTTCCGCGTGAAAAAAGGAAATAACTCTGGGAAATCGAAGGAAATTAACCCATTCCTCGTTTCAAGTATTATTTTTGCCTTAATGTTAGCTCTCGCTTACGGGTTCTCTCTAGTGCTCGTATCATTTGGTTTGATTGATGATCCGTATTTCATGACGATTATCTTATCAACCATTTCTCTAGGCGTTGTCGTACCTGTATTAAAAGAAAGGAAAGTACTGAATACGAAATTAGGGCAAACCGTATTGCTCATCGCAGTCATATCTGACTTTGCCACGATGATTTTATTTGCTTATTATTTAGCAGTAAAAGACGGAGACACGACGATTGTTTGGTGGATCATCCTGCTCGTCGCTCTTGTATTCCTGCTTTATTTCTTATTGAACTTTTACCGGAAGAAAACGAACATGGCAGTGGTTGAAGCATTAAAAAGAGGAACAGCGCAAATCGGTACTCGTGGTATCTTTGCATTAATCCTTTTGTTCGTAGCTTTATCAGAAACAATGGGAGTAGAAAATATCCTTGGCGCTTTCTTGGCTGGGGTTGTTGTGTCCCTACTTTCTCCAGATAGAGAATTCGTTCATCAGCTGGATAGTTTCGGCTATGGATTCTTGATCCCTATCTTCTTTGTTATGGTAGGAGTGGATTTTGATTTCGGTTCTTTACTGGAAAATCGCAGTATCTTGCTGTTGATTCCTGTTGTGTTGGTCTTTCTCTTTTTAACACGTAATCTGCCAACATTACTTCTTAAGCGATGGTTTTCTTGGAATGAGGTATTGAGTTCAGGGATGCTGCTTACCTCTACCCTAAGCCTTGCAATTGTAGCAGCTACCGTGTCGCTGCAAATGGGAATCATCTCGGAAGGTATGAACAGTGCGATTGTACTAGTTGCTATCTTGACGTGTTTCACTTCACCGATATTGTATGCAAGAATATCGCCTGAAGTGGAGGAAAAAGAAAGCAGCTTAGCTATTATTGGAGCTAACCGTGCCGCACTCCGAGCGAGTCTCAACTTTCAAAAGAGTAATTATAAGGTAACGATTTTCTCGGAGAAGCAAGGGAAATTAAAATCGGAATCAGATAATGAATTTCCAATTGTTGAAGTGAACAACATGACGTTGGAGAAGTTAATCGAAATGGATATCTTTGAAACCTTCGACGGTATAATTGTTGCAACAAGTAATGATAATTTCAACGTGGAGATTACTAATTACGCGATTGCAATTGGCTATGAAAACATCATTACCCGGATTGAAGAACCGACATTGAACAAACAATATACGGATATGGGTATGGCGATTTATTCGAATGCCTTCGCTGGAGAAATGGTGTTAAAAGCGATGGTGCACAGTCCAAGTCTTGTCCGTCTATTAACGGATAATGATGAGATTATTAGAGAATTTGTTTTAGATGGAATGAGATATGACCGGATACCGCTCCGCAAGCTGCCATTCTTGGGAGATACGCTTATCCTGTCCATTTATCGTGGAGAACGAGCGATTACCCCAAATGGAGATACGATTTTACAACAGGGTGACCGTTTAATTATTAGTGGTAGCGAAGAATCGATGGAAAAAGTAGCGGAATATTTATAAAAAGGGTTTACACCTTTAGCGTGATGAAGATGCAGTGCGCATACTTCATCGCGCTATTTTTAGATAACAATTTGTTATAGACGATTTCGTGCTAATGAGCCCATTCCAAGACTTCAATTGAGTAAATACGGGAGTTAATCTTTAATCGCTCGAATGAGAAGTATTCTAATCGTCTGAATGGGATAGATTTGAATGCGTTCGGATGATTAGAGGTATTCTAATCAACTGAATGAGATAGATTTGAATGCGTTCGTGCAGAGAGGTCCTAACAACATTTGTAAAATTTAGATAGAAAATATGGGGAATAGAATGTATCTTACTTAGTTGAGGCACAGTTTCCCCTATTCTATCAGAAATCAATGGTCTCAAGTACTTTTTAAGTACCAATCAAGAAATGCAGCTTTTTCTATTACGTTTAATAGGCAAGGTTCATTTACCTGTTGCACCAATTTCTTATATTCATCAGGAAATTCAGATTGTGCGTCTATTTTTACATAAGGAAGCTTTTCCTGTGCTTTTCGAGAGCGTATATTAGTTAACTTGGCACCGGCGAAGACATATTCCATGTTAAGATCTGTGAAAGCAGTATATAGAATATCTTTTTTGGCCAGCTCATTATATCCTTTTCCCCAATAGGGATGGCCGATCCAAGTTCCGATGTGACAGGTCTTCTTCTCATTATCTATTTCTTTTAAGGTTATTACCCCGATTAACTCATCGTTTTCATTCAAGATTACTCTCGAATACAGCTTATCTAATCGTTCACTTTCTAGGACAAACTCGATAAATTCAAGTGTTCCGTCTATCGATGTCTGATCATCCGTCAATCCTAGAGGTTCTCTCACCTGTGGAGCTGAAGAGAGTGAAGATATTAATTTTGCATATTTTTTATCATGAGGTACTAATGCTACCTTTCTCATTTGTAACCCTCCAACATAGAATTTTTAATTTTATAAAGAAGATTGTTGCTTTAACTTTTCAATCTCTGTATCAACAATTGAGAGGTCATTTTCTTTCTAGTATATGACTCGTTTGCATACTATTAACATTTGCAAACCATTAAAATATTCCCGTCGGGGTCTTTGAAATTAAAATAATGATTATGTTCGATTTCTGAAATTAAATTAACTCCTTTATTGCTTATAAAATGAAATGCTTTCTCAATATCTTTTGTATTGAAATGGAATGCTGGGGTTTTAAAAGTTCTATCTTCTGAATAAATCTTGCTATCTAATACAATTCCTGTCCCTTCCATGGGTATAACGTAGAGATGACCAAATTGAACTTCCCCTTCTGTTTTTAATCCTAAAATGTCGCAGTACCAATCTCTCGCTTTTTGAATGTTGCTTACTGGGATAAATACTGTTCCGATTTGTTTTAAGATAGGATTTTCCATCAAGACACTCCTCTAATTTTATGTGCTTATTTAATATTCTACGTAATTATCATGAAATCCTAGTTTCTAGAGATAAAACTGCAGCCTAATTCAATCTAACTATTTTTACCTGCCAGCAGTATGATAGTTTCAGCACGATTGCTATATATTAAATAACGTTTAAAACTATACAATAAAGCGATCGAATAGGACCACCTACTTTAACAATTGCAGACATAGCTGCCGGTAAATCCTAATTAGTCCACTTGTAATAAACAAATCTCAAACTTTCTCCATTCATTTCAAACGTTTCATCACTCGTTGCTATATGCTTAAACCCATTTTTCTCCAAAACTCTTTGCGAGGCGATATTGTCAGTAGTTGTCTTCGCTAAAATTTCTTTAATCTCCTGCTTATTAATCGTTGTTAATTACAAATTTACCGATTTATTAGCGATACCTTTGCCAATATATGATTCCCCTACTCTATAACCGATATGACCTATACCTTGATTTTTATCAACATTTACTAGGTTTATTCTTCCCAAAATAAGGCCATCTTCATTCTTTATTAAGTAAAAATAGGATAAACCTTTAGATTGTTCATCCAACAAGGCTTTATTCTTTTTCGTGAAATTCTCAAAGATGTAGTATTCATCCCCACCTAATGCCATCTTCTAACTTTCCAAATACCAACGAAGAGCTTTTTGTTCCATCTCATTTACGAATTTCTTTTTTGCTGGACTATAACGACTTGTCGTATCGTAGCGTTGAGCCAACTTTTCTTTGAAACGACTGTATTTAGCTACCTCTTGTGGATGAGCCCTCAAATAATCTCGAAAAATTAAATGTCTAGCAATTTCAGGGTTATCAAATTGATAGAAATGAATATGATGCGTTCTGTTATCCCCGCCTTTACGAAATAACCTTCTTCCTTTAATTCCCCATTCCCCAGCAACGTCATATCCTAAAGAATTCATTTGCTCATTGAAAAAGTCCACCTTTTCTATGGATTTAACGATACACATCATGTCGATTACAGGCTTTGCCTTCATCCCCCGTACTGCTGTACTCCCAAAATGCTCACATTTTATTATCAAGTCGCCAAATACTGTTGTAAGAAACGCTGCCTCTGTCTGAAACATGCAAGACCAATCTTCACTATAGTCAGTAAGTCGAACTTTCACGTTATTGTATCCCACCTTTTTATTTTCAGTTTATAAGGATGATCATCATTTCTTGTTCAACTAAGAACTATACACTTTCAATTTGTAACTTAATTGTATCAAACTTCTTTATGAATTATCGGAATTTATCCCAAACGATCATTCTTCATTATAAATTATCGAACTTAATTTCATTGCTGTCCGGTATCCATCTTATGATAACGCAGGGATGATAGGCCAAGGAATAGGGATCTAAAATGTATTGCTAGTTATACCAGCAATTAACTGATAATTCGAGCCCGTTTGTTAAATACATATATCCTCCAACTACAACTTACATTATTTAATAAAAATATACAGACCTCTTCTAACAAACTTACTTCTTCCACCACCTATTAATAATAGTGATGTAGAAGTCGTTAAAAGCAAAGAATAAAAGGGGGGGTTGCTCTGGATGACTCGTCTATACCTATCTAACATCTCCGAATACACTATTTAATGAGAATGAAAAAGAAGGAGGGATTCATATGTATAGAAGAGAAAATGATGAGGAATCCAAATCAAAATCAACTTGTCAAAGACTTGCAAATATTATTGGCGGTGAGGTTATTCAAGCGCAACCTGTTTGTGTGGTAATGCGTCTTCGAGATGATATTAGAGCGACTATTTTAGGCCGCCGCACGCGTTCTCCACTAGCCCTACCTTTCATGTTATCCTTTGAAAATAATGGTTTAAATCTAGGTGAAACTGTAATCCTTCAAAAGGAAGTAAATCCTATGATTCGAGCATTACAAAGAAGGGGGATTATCGTAACTGCATTTCATAACCACTGGTTGTTTGAAGAGCCGAGGTTAATGTATTTGCATTGGGAGAATGTCGGAATGAATCCATTCGAATTTGCGAAGAATAGCTTTGCAGCCGCAAAAGAAGCAGGACTTTTTTAATAAGCGAGCCATTGTGTTATCACAATGGCTTTATTTCTGTTCATTCATTCCTCTTTATTTAGGTATTAATCTAACTTCAGCATTATATTGGTTTGTATCTGGAGCATCTGCATTTATTGTTAACAATTGTACTTAATATTCTACCCTGTAGATAAATAAGAAACATGTTTTTTAAAGAACTCTGATTCCCCTATTTTAAATTATTAATCCTCCCCCAGCAGCCATCATTTCTAGAAAACAATTTTATAAATCCATAGATAACCGAATCATATCTCGGCATTGAATACCATTTTCAATAATTTCCTCATCATAATGTCTAATGAAAAAATCTATATCTACACCAATAATTCTAAATCCACATTTTTGATAAAGTGCAAGCTGCCCGATACTTGAATTTCCAGTACCTACTTCCATTGTTTTGTAACCTTTTTCTTTGGCAGTTCGAATAGCATCCATTACCAATGTTTTCCCAAAACCCTTACCATGAAATTCTTCTGCAACCGCAACATTCACCAATTCCACAGTTTCCGGTCTGGTCGGAAGTATTACATATACTCCAATAACGCGATTATCACTTTCTCCAATGAAACATTCTCCTTTTTCCAAATACGCTTCCACTATTTCTCGAGAGGGATCCGCTAGCAATAACAAATCAATAGGTGGGTTTTCGTCTTTATTTAACAACCTGATATTCATCTTAAATCTCCTTTTGCAAAACTTCAAAATGCGAAATCCTATATCATTTGCTATTCCTTTTAAATCTATAAATATATTTTCCAACATAAATTAACGAAGCGATTCTTTTACTTTTTCCCTAAAATCAGCATCTAGCGCCGTACTGATAACAAAATCATTGAATATATTTCTTATCCAGTAGAGCTCACCACCCGTATCGTCCTTTATAAAAAGAGATACAGCGATAGTATTACCATAAAATTTTCTGTATAAAGCAGATGTTAAAACAAACATGGTCGCTCCGCCTTTGTACCAAAAGTAGGCATCCTCTTCACTTTTGATGTTCTTACCAATCACTATTTCACTAAATAAATCTTTTTCCTTTTCGCTAAGTAGATTTCCTCCTAATTCGTACATAAAATCAGCATATTCTCTTGTGGTTGAGGAAGGCATCTTTTTAGTTATTGCGAGTTGTGTCTTATGGTCCAACATTTTCAACATGTTTTCTTTAAGATCGTTGCACCCATCTGTCGTCATTTTTTCAAATAATTCTTTCGACAACTCCTGGTATTTATGTATTGCCATTGATTCTAATTGTTGCCTAGCTATCTTTTTCTTATCTGACAAATAACGCGGCATTAAAATTGGTGGAGTTAAATAGGTTATTTGATCATGGCTGTCCAGTTGGAGAGCATCTAAACTATTGTTAATTGTATCTATTCCTATTTTGTTTATGAGGAAATCTGTGCATGCGTTAGAACTAAACTGCATCATTCCCTTTGCTACTTCCATTAGAGAAACATCGGCGGGATTATTTATAGACTTTTTCCACCTAGGATGAGCATCTCCATCCGTATTTGGGAGATAGAATTTATCAAGCTCATCTAATTCCACTTTATCATTAATTGAAAATCTCTTATTTGTTACAGCCTTTACAAAATTAAACGCTATTAGTACTTTTAACGTACTAGCTAACGGAAATTTCTGATTAGAATTTATAGTTAATGTG
>NZ_JBBKBV010000036.1:0-35246 GCF_037892815.1 Oceanobacillus sp. HCA-5259
ATATGTTATTTTTTAAAACTGTATTTTTTCATTTCTTCTATATGCTTCATCTTGTTATCCCAACAAGCCTGACTTAAATCGACTGGATATTCTTCCGGATTTAAGGAACGCTTGTATTCTTCCCATAATAGATTCAATTGTTCCTTGGAGTAAGATTGAATCTCTTGGAGTGGTGGGTTTTCATACATAAGTATACCATCCACAAAAATATCCTCATGTAAATCCTTTGCGATGAAATTGGTAACAAAACTTCCAATATACGTATGTACGGGATGGAACATATGAAGTTTAGATTCTTTTTCAGGTTGTTCGTAATTTAAGGCGATATAATCCCCTTCTGATTTATTTGTAAATTTATTAATGATGCGGTATACCTTTTTTAGTCCCGGTGTCGTAACCTTTTCAGGACTGGAAGAAAGCTTGATCCGATCAGTCATTTCGCCATTTTCATCTTCCATAGCTACCATCTTATATACGGCTCCCAAGGCTGGCTGGTCAAAAGCAGTAATCACTTTCGTTCCGATACCCCATGCGTCGATTTGCGCTCCTTGTGCGTTTAAATTCATAATGGTATATTCATCTAGATCATTTGAAGCGATGATTTTGGTATCTACAAACCCTGCTTCATCTAATAATTTTCTTGCTTCTTTGGAGAGATAGGCTAAATCTCCACTGTCTAATCGAATCGCTTCAAAATTTATATTATCGCCAAGCTCTTTCGCAACTTTGATTGCCGTTGGAACACCGGACTTTAACGTATCATAAGTATCCACTAGGAAAACACAATTCTTGTGGGATTTTGCATATTTGTGGAAAGCAATATATTCATCTTCATATGCCTGAACATACGAATGGGCATGCGTTCCAGATATAGGAATACCGAAGCGCTTGCCTGCTCGAACATTGCTTGTGCTAGAGAAGCCACTGATAAAAGCTGCTCTCGTACCCCATAATGCAGCATCAAATTCATGCGCGCGTCTCGTACCGAATTCCGATGCCGGCTTGTCCCCTGCAACTTGCATAATTCGGGAGGCCTTCGTTGCAATAAGCGTTTGGTAATTAACGATATTCAACAGAGCCGTTTCAATTAGTTGCGCCTCGATTAACGGGGCTTCGACTTGAAGAATTGGTTCATTATTAAATATAACCTCGCCCTCCTTCATTGCACGGACATTTCCTGTAAAGCGCACGGTTCGTAAATAGTCAATAAATTCTTGCTTGTAGCCTAACTCCTTTAAATAATCCAGATCACTTTCGGAAAAATGAAAGGTCTGTAGATAATCGATGATTCGCTCTAACCCAGCAAATATTGCATATCCATTCCCAAATGGCAACTTCCTGAAATACAAATCAAATACAGCTTTTTTATGATGAATATTATCTTCCCAATAAGCTTTTGCCATATTAATTTGGTATAGGTCCGTATGAAGGGCAAGACTATCATCACTGTAATTGTTCATAATAATTTCCTCCTAAGCTGACTAAGGATGCTTGGACACCCGTACTATAAATAAACTTTACACCTACTCATTTGTTTTTTCACCTTTTTTGCAATATATCTTTTGCAAAGTCAACAAGTTCATGCACTTCTTTTGTCCGTAAGAAATTTGTATCCAGGCGAGCGGGATGTGCTCATTTTGCTTAGCGCGTCATCTTTAAGATATATCATAGCATGATACCCATTTTTATATCCTCGCTTTCAAAAAGACGATCTTCCGGAAATCCTGCTTATCAAAATGATCATATACCTTCGATGTAACGACAAAGAAGTCTTTATTTTTTATCTTAGCTTCAATCTGTGTAAAAAAAGAAAAAGCCGGAATAAAGTTCTATTAACTTTATCCCGGCTTATATCATATCTAGAACATTTTCTCCATCTCGTTTCATATTCATATCTAACATCCTTTTACTGTTTTATTCCTTATGAAAAGGTATGAATCAATTTCAGTATAACCTATGTTACCATGTTTTTAAATTTATCATCATTTTACAAAGCGGTCTCTTCCAGCTATGATGAATACAGAATTCAGGCAGGGAGGACGTAAGATGAATACAATCATGGATGCCATTGGAATAGAGATAGTTGAAATAACAAAGGAAAAAGTGACAGCGACAATGCCTGTACATGGACCAACACGCCAGCCTTATGGACTGCTGCATGGAGGAGCGTCAGTTGTTCTTGCGGAGACCGTGGCCAGTGTAGGAAGCATGAATCTAGTAGATGCTGAAACGGAAGCAGCAGTGGGGCTTGAGATTAATGCGAACCATATCCGCAGTGTGCGGGATGGTAACGTAACTGCAGTTGGAAAACCGCTCCATATCGGAAGGACAACCCATATATGGGAAGTTAAAATTACGGATGAAGCAACAGGCAAGCTTGTCTGTGTATCCCGTTGTACAATCGCAGTCATTCAGAAATAAGCATTTATAATTATGATGGTGAAGAAAGAATGAGTAGACAGAACAGGAAACTAGGGTTTTTCTTTGTTATTATCGGTGCAACATTTTGGGGAGTCGGTGGTACGGTTTCCCAAAAACTTTTTCAAGATTTCCAAATTGAAGTAGATTGGCTTGTTACCGTCCGATTGCTTGTTTCTGGAATCTTATTATTAACGATTCAATATCTCACAAGGGATAAGAAACAAGTATTCGATGTTTGGAAAAATAAGCGGAATGCGTTCCAGCTTCTTATATTCGGACTTTTTGGTATGCTTGCGGTCCAATATACGTATATGGCTTCGATAAATCACGGAAACGCGGCTGTTGCTACCCTATTACAATATCAAGCGCCAATTATGATTATCGCCTATTTATTGGTACGGAGACAGATGAAGTTAAGAAGAATTGATTTTGTAACTGTCTTCCTTTCTTTGAGCGGCTGTTTCTTTTTACTGACGAATGGATCGTTATCAGGATTATCTGTCCCCGCACCGGCAGTCATGTGGGGAATTCTGTCAGGGGTCGCTTTCGCTTTTTACACATTATATGCTGCTTCCCTCCTCGCCTATTTCGATTCCCTCGTTATTGTCGGCTGGGCGATGGTCATTGGAGGCTTCACGTTAAGCTTTATCCATCCACCATGGCAAATGGATTTCGCGGCGCTCCCACTAGAAGGGTATCTTTATTTATTTTTCGTCGTGATTTTTGGAACGATGATTGCTTTTTGGTTTTTCATCGAGAGTTTACATAGTCTTTCACCAAAGGAAACGAGTTTAATAGGTAGCTTAGAGCCGCTCGCCGCAGTTTTAACGACTGTATTTTGGCTGAAAGAGCCATTCGGATCGTTTCAATGGCTTGGCACAGCTTGTGTGATTGCGATGATTGTCTTTATGGCTTTAGCAGATAGTGAGAAAGCTGAGATTGAATGAGGAAGAGACATTCAGGAGTATGGCCTGGATGTCTTTTTATGCTTTTTTACTTTTGACATTTCCTTTAAAATACTCTATAGTTTCCTTCGTTAACTATTACCCTAGGTAACTAATTTTCGCAGGAGGAGGTTAAAACTTGGAAGGATTCTTTCAGCGTTATTTAAGCTTATATCGCCCGCTCATTAGCAAATTGAATGAACTATTAAGCGATCATGGACTTTCCTATTCCTTATGGCAAGTTATCTTTTACTTAAATAATAACGGGTCCTCTACATTAGTTGAGATTGCGAACTACTATAATGTGGAGAAACCAACAATCACAAGGAGAGTTCACCGCTTGGAAGAAATGCAAATTATAAAACCAATTCCGAGTGAAGACAGAAGAGAGAAGATTATTCAATTAACGGATTTGGGTAAAGAGATTTATCGAACATGCAGAATAAAAATAACGGATTTAGAAAATCATGTCATGGAAGGTATCACGAAGGAAGAGCAACTAGCTGCTTATCATATCTTCCCTAAATTACAAGAGAATATTAGAAAGGATAATGAACGTGAGTAAACCGAAACTATGGACAAAGGATTTCATCATTACTGCCATGATTAACTTTTTCCTGACGATGGTCTTTTACTTATTAATTGTCATCATGGCGGTCTACGCTTCTAACGAATATCAAGCTTCCACAAGCCTTGCTGGGCTCGTAACTGGAATCTTTATTATCGGCACGCTGATCGGAAGACTATTAGCTGGGCGAAATATTGAGTTGATCGGCCGGCGGAAAACATTATTTATTGGCCTAATTCTTTTTACGATTATGAGTATTTTTTATCTTTTTAGTGCGAGTATCTATTCGCTATTAATTGTGCGACTGTTGCATGGATTTACACTTGGAATAGCGAGTACAGCAGCTGGAACAATTGTTGCTGACCTGATTCCGGCATCTCGAAAAGCTGAAGGGATCGGCTATTACAGTATGAGTGCAACTTTGGCTGCAGCTATTGGTCCATTCTTTGGGCTTTATCTAAGTCAAAACACGAGCTATTCGATTATTTTTGGTTTCTGTTTACTATTGGGGGTTATTAGTTTAATTACAGCATTTCTAATCAATGTGCCAAAAGTAGACTTTTCAATAGAAGAGTTAGAGGAGAAAGGATTTAAAATCTCTAATTTTATCGAACCAAGGGCGATGTCTATTGCAATTATTGTTCTCGTGCTAGGTCTTTGCTATTCGAGTGTGCTTTCTTATATTAACTTTTATGCCGCAGAAAAAAACCTCGTTGAAGTGGCGAGTTTCTTCTTTCTCGTCTACTCTGTGGCAATCTTACTATCACGCCCTTTCACTGGCCGCTTAATGGATTTGAAAGGAGCAAACTATGTCATGTATCCAGCTTTTGTGATTTTTACAGCTGGAATGCTGCTTCTAAGTACAGCAAGTGGCGGGATGACTCTATTATTGTCTGGATTTCTGATTGGTCTTGGGTTTGGGAATATCCAGTCCTGCTCACAGGCTATCGCAGTTAAGCTGACCCCGCCTCACCGATTAGGACTCGCTACATCAACCTATTTTATTGCGCTTGATGCAGGGCTTGGGTTCGGCCCTTATCTGCTCGGATTCATTATACCTTTAATAGGTTACAGTTCCCTTTACGGTATTTTAGGTTTTGTAGTATTAGCTTCAACCGTGCTTTATTTCTTCTTGTATGGTAGAAAAGAGAAGCAAATGCTAAGAATAACATAACAAAAATCCGAACAATCTAAGGTAGAAGTTCCTCCTAGATTGTTCGGATTTTCCTATCTAACAAACGATTCTTTTATCGCGCATTAACGGTCTGTAATACCCCCACTGAATGAAGTTTCACTTTATAAGTCGTCAAACCCGTTCAAATCACTTACTTTTGTATAGGCACGTGACTTTTGCTCAAAGAAGTCTGTCTTCGTTCCATCAAAGTTATCTACATATGCGCGAATCCATTTCATCGGATTATCGAAGTAACCATCATATATCTCACTTAAGCCCAACATACGTAACATCTTATTCGCTCGATATTTAATATAGCCTTCCATTTCATCTAAATCAATTCCATCAACATGAGCTAATACATATCTGGACCAATTAATCTCTTGTTCCACCGAATGACGGAACGCATCATATACCCACTCATTGAACGCTTCCGTATTATACTCCGGATTCTCAGCTAGTGTTGCGCGGAACAATTCGCCAATATATCTTCCGTGCTCGAGCTCGTCCCGATTAATATAGCTGATCATCGTACTAGTTCCTACCATTTTATTATTTCGTGCTAAGTTATAAAAGAAGGCAAATCCGGAATAGAAAAACATTCCCTCCAGCAGAGAAGTATAGACCATGACTTTTAATATGTTTTTGATTGTCGGATTCTCTGCAAATTCATTATAAACTTTGATAATCCGTTCGTTCCGTTTTAGGAGAACTGGATCTGTCCGGCCTAACTCGAATGACTTATTCTGTTCATCCAACGACACGACAGATGATAAAACATACGAGTAGCTCTCATTATGCACAGCCTCTTGCTGCGAAATTACAGCCATAATGGATTGTACGGATGGATCGGTTGCGTATAAAGATAATAACAAGGCCGTCCGTGTCTGTGGTGCATCTAACGTAGACAGTAATCCGATAATCTTCAAATAGGCATCCTGTTCATCCTTCGTCAACTCGGGAAACTGCCTAATATCGGAAGACATATTGATTTCATCCGCTTGCCAGTAGTTTCCTAGTAACTTTTTGTAAATCTGATACCAATGGGGATATGCAATATCATTCCAATTTAAAATACCACTGGACTTCCCCCCAAAAATCCCTGTTGATTTATTAGGGTTTTTTGGTTCTAACGTTCTAGCTTTTTTTAAAACTACAGTCATATTTGTATTCCCTGCCTCTTTTAATTTTCTATTCTTACTCACTCTATACGCCTACTGTCACCCAGCTCTTCTGCTCTTTTTCTTTTCTTACACTTTCTACAATTCCATCTACCCAATTGGAAACTTTTATCTCCTGGCTTCCCCTTGGGGACTGTTCTATTTTCAAACCTTCCCATGGACTATTGTAAAATCTAGCTAGTTTCGTAACTGCAAGACAGAACATCTCTTCCCCGCCAAATTGGGTTTCGCCTGAGCCAAACACGGCAATATTATCCGGCTTATAGCCGACATCCGCTACAAAGTCTTTTACTTCAGCCGGGGTACTACCCAGATCCCATGTAAACGTCCCTAACATGACGATATCGTAATTACTTAACTCAGGAAAATAGGCACCCATACCAATTTCATATAATTCAGGTTGATAACCGTGATGATTTAATCGATCCTGGATCATCTCCGCTATTTCCTCGGTATTGCCACTAAAACTATGATAAGCAATGAGTATGTTCATTTATTTCACTCCTGTTTATAACGTACGATTAATCCCTTTGTCATCGATTCCTTTGGGCAGAGATATGGGAAAGTAAAAACTTTCCCATATCCATTATTGACACCACTCACATTCTTCAATATCTGTAGAAGAAGAGCGTACATAGTAAGTTGTTTTCAGTCCGCTCTTCCAAGCCTGTAGATGCAAGTCTAGTAAAACAGAAGCCCGGATCGTGTTCGGCACATACATGTTAAATGAAATCCCTTGGTCTACGTGTTTCTGGCGCATTGCATTCTGTTTCACCGACCAGCGCTGGTCAACAATATAAGCGGAACGTCTGTAGATATGGTAATTATTGTGGTCCATATCTGGTGCCGTTACAGGCATTTTAAAGTCTTTCTTCTCTTCATGATAGAAAGGTTTAAACACTGGGTCGATTCCTGCAGTAGAGCCGGCAATAATCGAAGTAGACGCATTCGGTGCAACAGCCATTACATAACCATTGCGGATTCCGGTTTCTTTCACCCGCTCCTTCAATGCCATCCACTCTTCGGAATCATCGTACCCTCTGTTATCAAAGTACTCTCCTGTACTCCATTTACTTCCTTCAAATACTTGATAGCTGCCTTTTTCTTCCGCTAAATCTGCTGATGCAGAAATCGCTAAGTAGGCGATTTTTTCATAAATTGCATCGGTATATTCTACAGCTTGCTCTGATTCCCACTCAATTCCTTCTTTTGCAAGCAGATGGTGGAATCCAAATGTACCTAGACCAATCGCTCTATACTTTTGGTTCGTGAGCGTTGCTTGTAATAATGGCAACGTATTGATATCAATGACATTATCAAGCATGCGAACTTGAATTTTGATGAGGCGTTCCAATACATTATCTGGTACAGCCTTTCCTAAGTTGACGGAGCTCAGGTTACAAACAACAAAATCACCAGGCTTGTATTTTTTCACAACGGCATTTTCTTCCGTGAGATATTGCTGGACAAACTCTGTCGGGGATTGGTTTTGCGTAATCTCCGTACATAAATTCGTGCAATAAATCATCCCAGTATGAGAGTTCGCATTCCGGCGGTTCACTTCATCTCGGTAAAACATGAATGGTGCCCCTGTTTCAAGCTGGGACCGCATGATTCTCTTCATAATTTCAATTGCAGGTACTTTCTTTTTCGAATCTAAATTAGCGTTAATGCATGCTTGATATTTCTTGCGCCATTCTCCATCACCTTTCTTCTCATCGTAGAAATCTTCTAGAGAGAAGCCCATCACCTCACGAACTTCATGAGGGTCAAATAAATACCAGTCTCCTCTGTTCTCCACTTGTTCCATAAATAAGTCTGGCATACTTACCCCTGTGTAGATATCATGGGCTCGTAATCTTTCGTCCCCATTATTTAGCTTCAAATCAAGAAATTCCTCAATATCGCGATGCCATACATCTAAATAAACCGAAATTGCACCTTTTCTAGTACCAAGCTGATCAACACTTACCGCCGTGTTATTTAACTGTTTAATCCATGGTACAACCCCACTAGACATCCCTTTAAATCCTCTAATTGAACTGCCCCTCGCTCGGACTTTACCCATGTAAACCCCAATTCCACCGCCATTTTTCGACAGTTGGGCAACATCGCTATTACTATCATAAATGCCTTCTAAACTATCATTTACCGTATCGATAAAACAACTCGACAATTGCCCGTGACTCTTCCCTGCATTAGCCAATGTTGGTGTCGCAACCGTCATATATAAATTACTCAGCGCCCAGTATGCTTCTAGAACGTGCTTCGTGCGACCCTCAGCTGGTTCTTCTTGCATAAGATGCATCGCAATAACCATCCAGCGCTCTTGTGGCAATTCATAGATATTCTTTTCATGATCCATTGCAAGATAACGAGTTGCCAATGTATAAATGCCAGGGTACGTAAATAATAAATCCCTTTCCTGTTCAAGTGACTCACCAAAATAATCAATTTCCCCTTTCGTGTAGCTTGAAAGAAGATTAGTAGAATAAATTCCTTTATCGGTCAATTGCTTTAATAAATCGTAGAAGGGACCATACGAAAGAGAAGCGTCATAACCCCTATTTTCTGCAGCCTTTTGATAGAGTTCATGCAAATAAATTCGTGTAGCAAAATAAGTCCAGTCTGGTGATACTTCGTCTATATTTTCAAGGGCATGGTTAATTAGAGCATCATAAAATTCATCCCTCATTTGGTCAGAATTCCAGAGTCCTTCCACTTTTTCTTTATATTTTTCGGTTTGAATATTTAATCCCTTGGCCCATTCATCAATTAATTCAATCCCTTTAGAACTTTTAGTTTGACTCATTGTTTGCATTTTATTTCCTCCCTTTATGTAAACACATTAAAAAAACCGTTCATTTTCGGGATGAACGGCAGGAAAAAACGACAAAATGCATAAAAAAATACACACTTCTTATCGTTTTACCTTTCTTACACCCCGAAGAAACAAAACTTGCAAGTTATGGCAGGTCTCCTGGCTTGTGCTTCTTCCTACTATAGCCCTTCCCATATCGTCACCTAACAGCAAGCGATATAGTGGTTTACTAATTCGTCCACACGTACAGTTGCGGGGGCAGCTCCAGCTTTTAACTGGATTCCCTTTTAAACAGTTATCTTGTCACCATTACTTATATACTACATTTAGTATTAAATTGCCTTGTCAAGCACTATATATTGAATTCTATCATAGAGTATACCCGTTTTCAACAATTAATAACTTACGAAAAGGTTCCGTTAGCTGAAGGAAAATTTACTCAAATGTTACAGACCGTTAATACGTGCTAAATTTAAATATTAAATTTCCTTATGCGATATTGAAGGCTCTGTCTGCTTATACCAAGAATCTTTGCAGTTTGTGTTATATTATAGTTATTTTCTAAAAGTTTTCGTTTAATATATTCCTTTTCCAACTGTTCCATTCTAACTCGCAGCTTTCTCGAATGAAAATCGATTATAGGGGGACTATCCTTGCTGTTTCTATCATTGTCTCTCTTATATTTATTATGGTTTCGAAAACGAGTGGGTAAATGATGAACTTGAATTTCCTTTTCTTCAACTACTAGATTCATCGCACCTTCAATAGTATGCTCTAACTCTCTTACATTCCCTGGCCAGTCGTGTTCATAGAGTAATTCTTTTGCTTCCGCACTAACATTCTTTATATTCATTTGAAAAAGTGTATTGTATTTATTAATAAATTCCGTCGTTAAAGGCATAATATCTACTTTTCTTTCACGCAAGGGGGGGATGAATAAAGTTACGACACTCAAACGATAAAATAAATCTTTCCTTATTCGATTTTCCATAATCATATCGGCCGGGTCTTCATTAATCGTTGCGATAATACGAACGTCCACCTTTTTATCCTTTGTATCCCCTATTCTTCTTACTGTTCTTTCTTGCAGCACTCTCAAGAGTTTTGCTTGAAGGGAAGCGTCTAAAGAATTAATCTCGTCAAGTAACAAAGTTCCACCATCTGCTTGTTCAAATAGACCGGGTGAATCTATCGCATCCGTGAAGGCCCCTTTCTTTGTACCAAATAATAAACTCTCCATTAAACTTTCGGGTATTGCTGCACAATTCTGGGCGACAAAAGGAGCAGATGACCTTGCACTACCATTATGGATACTTTGCGCAAATAATTCCTTACCAGTTCCTGTTTCGCCAACAATAAGAACAGATGAAGTTGTTCGAGTTGCTAGTTTTGCATCTTCAATTACCGTAGCAAATTCTTCACTATCTCCAATAATTTGATCAAATGTAAATTTGGTGTTTTTCCTCTGTAACACATTTTCCTTAATAACTTGTTCTAATTGAGTGATATCTTTTGCTATCTCGACTGCCTCAGTAATCTTTCCATCTTTTATAATTGGAAAAGTATCATTAATTGTCGTGATTTCTTTTCCAATATTATTAAAGTAAGTTTGTTTAATCCCTCTAGTTTCTTTCCCGGTTGTTAATGTATGGACAAGTGTACTATGCTGATTTTCCTTAAATGAAAAAACTTCTAATACATCCTTATCCAATACGTCAGCTGCTTCCATTGATTCAATTTCCATCATTTTTTTGTTATAAATAATTGTTTTCCCTTGATTATTAATTACGTGGATACCAACATTCACTTCATCCAGCAACTGTTCATATAGTTTATTTCTATGCTTTAGTGCTTGCAGATCCATTACATCATTTCCCATGAAAGTGTTCCCTCCCTATTATCAGCTTAATGGAAATATACTGTAATAGCAAAATAATTTTGCACGGTTATGCGCTTTTTAAAAATAACGCAAATTTATTTTGCATCTCTTTTTATTAAAACCTTGATAAGTCAACACTTAAATAGTTGGCATGATTTTTGCTATTTATACAAGCAAGCGAAATTTTATAAGGAGAGTGGATTCTATGTTAACACCGTATAAGCACGAACCATTTACAGACTTCTCAATAGAGAGCAATCGCAAAAGATTGGAATCTGAGTTAGAAAAAATTGAAAGAAAACTCGGGGGAACTTATGACCTCTTAATAGATGGAGAAAAAGTACTTACTGAAGAAAAGATCACTTCTATTAATCCGGGGAAAAAAGAAGAAATAATTGGATACGTTGCCAAGGCGAATCAGGAACATGCTGAAAAAGCTGTGCAAGCAGCGAATCAAGCTTTCCAAACTTGGAGATATACGAATGCAATTGACCGGGCGAATATTTTAATACGGACTGCAGCAATTATCCGTCGCAGAAAGAGTGAATTTACAGCTTTACTGATTAAAGAGGCTGGAAAACCATGGAACGAAGCCGATGCTGATATTGCAGAGGGTATTGACTTTATGGAGTATTATGCCCGACAAATGATTGAATTAGATAAAGGAAAAGAAATAAATAGTAGACCAGGGGAATACAATCGGTACCTCTATACCCCTTCAGGCGTTGCAGTGACCATTCCGCCATGGAACTTTGCTTTTGCCATTATGGTAGGTACAACGGTAGCACCACTTGTTACAGGCAATACAGTCATACTTAAACCTGCAAGTGCAACCCCTGTAATTGCTGCAGAATTTGTAGATGTTTTATTGGAAGCAGGCATACCAGATGGCGTCATCAACTTCCTACCAGGCAGTGGTTCAGAAGTTGGAGATTATCTTGTGGATCATCCAAAAACAGCGCTAATAACCTTTACAGGTTCACGTGAAGTTGGAACTCGCTTATATGAACGTGCCGCAGCGGTTAATGAGAACCAATTTCACTTAAAACGTACAATTGTAGAGATGGGTGGAAAAGATACAGTTGTAGTCGATAATGAAGCAGACATTGATATTGCTGTCGACGCCATTGTAACTTCTGCATTTGGATTTTCAGGGCAAAAGTGCTCTGCTGGATCTCGCGCAGTCGTTCATGAAGATGTCTATGATGAAGTACTAGAAAGGGTAGTAAAACGCACGAAAGAGCTAACTGTTGGTGAAACTACCACACCCGACGTTAATATGGGACCTGTTATCGATCAAGCTGCCTTCAACAAGATTATGAATTATATCGAAATCGGTAAAGCAGAAGGCAAACTAATGACTGGTGGCGAGGGGGACGACTCCAAAGGTTATTTTATTCAGCCAACCATTTTTGCTAATTTAGATGTAGAAGCACGTATCATGCAGGAGGAAATCTTTGGCCCTGTTGTTGCATTTGCAAAGGCAAAAGACTTTGATCATGCACTGGAAATTGCCAATAACTCTGAATATGGATTAACAGGAGCGGTAATTACAAATAATCGTGAAAAAATAAATAAAGCTTCTAGAGAATTTCATGTCGGTAATTTATACTTCAACCGTAATTGTACGGGGGCAATTGTTGGTTACCACCCGTTTGGCGGATTTAAAATGTCTGGTACGGATTCAAAAGCGGGAGGTCCAGATTATTTGGCACTCCATATGTTAGCGAAAACAATTTCTGAATCATACTAATATAGAACAGTGCAAGGAGCATCATAGTTCCTTGCACTACTCTAAAGGAGGAGTACGGATGACTTTAACGCAAACAACCGAAGAAATTATTGAATTAACCGAGCATTATGGTGCACATAACTATCATCCACTACCGATTGTAATTTCGGAAGCAGAAGGGGTCTGGGTAAAGGACCCGGAAGGCAATAAATACATGGACATGCTTAGTGCTTATTCAGCAGTCAACCAAGGACATCGGCACCCCAAAATTATTAAAGCACTTAAAGAGCAAGCCGATAAAGTAACTTTGACATCCCGCGCTTTTCATAATGATTTGCTAGGTCCCTTGACAAAACGAATTTCAAAATTAACTGGTAAAGATAAAGTATTACCAATGAATACAGGAGTAGAAGCAGTAGAAACTGCGATAAAAGCTGCTCGCCGATGGGCTTATGAAATAAAAGGAGTAGAGGATAATCAGGCAGAGATCATTGCTGCAAAAGGGAACTTTCACGGACGAACAATAAATGCAGTTTCTTTATCTAATGATCCTACTGCAAGAAAGAATTACGGCCCATTTATCCCAAATATTAAGCGAGTAGACTTCGGTGACATAGATGCTGTCAAGCGTTCGATTACAGAAAATACTGCCGCTATTATTGTAGAGCCTATTCAAGGGGAAGCCGGAATCATCATTCCCCCCGAAGGCTATCTCAAAGGAATTCGTGAAATATGTACGGAGAATAATGTGTTATTCATTGCCGATGAGGTGCAAACAGGCTTGGCACGCACTGGAAAAATGTTTGCATGTGACTGGGAAGATGTTGTACCAGATATCTATGTATTGGGTAAGGCCCTTGGGGGTGGAGTATTTCCAGTATCCGCTATCGCTGCGGATAAAGAAATAATGGATGTCTTTACACCTGGATCACACGGTTCGACTTTCGGTGGAAATCCACTAGCATGTGCAGTTTCTTTAGCTGCCCTTGATGTAATAGAAAAAGAGGATCTTGTGACAAGATCACTGGAGCTTGGTGAATACTTCGAAAAAGAATTGCGTAAAATGAACATCCCCGAACTGAAAGCAATTCGAGCTCGCGGACTATTCATCGGTATGGAGTTCGATCATCCTGTTCGCAAATATTGTGAGGAATTAAAAGAAGAAGGCGTATTATGTAAAGAAACTCATGAGAATACAATCCGACTTGCACCACCATTAACGATAACAAAAGCAGAACTTGACTGGGCTATTGAAAAAATTAATAACGTATTATCATCATAAAAATAGATAATCTATCATCCTATTTGTACAATCGCTGTATCTTTATCAGGCTTGAACGGCGATTGTATTTTTTTATCTTATCCATTTAACTGCTATAAAGCTTTATTTTATAATCTTCTCTGCTGCTAATAACAATCTAAAGTGGTATATTATAGGGTATTAAAGTTAGAAGAATCAGTAATATTTTTCTGTTTGTTATGGAAGGAGCGATAAAATGGAAATTAGAAATCTAAAGACATTTCAAGTTGTAGCGGAAAAATTAAACTTAACGGAAGCTGCAAAGGAATTGAAATACACCCAACCTACTGTAACTTTACATATCCAAGCTTTAGAAGAAAGATTAAACCATAAACTTTTCACCCGAATTGGTAAAGAGACCTTTTTAACGGCCGCTGGTAAGAAGTTTAAGGTACATGTAGATCATTTACTTGCCTATATAGAAGACATCGAAAGAGACATGCAGAAACTGCACCGCCCTGATGGAACTCTTACGATTGCAGCATCTGAATACTATTGTACGCGCTATCTTGCATTAATAATAAAGGCTTACTCCGAGATGTATCCAAATGTTCGTTTAAACCTTCTCCCACTAAATAGTCACCACGCTCTTGCATGCGCTAGAAACCATGTTGCTGATATCGCCATAGTGGCAGGTAACGATGGAGGAGCTGATTTAAATAAGATTATTTTAGATGAAGAGCATGTGGTATTAGTCGCTTCCTCTGAGATTAGTCAGGGAAAAAATGTAGATGAAATTTTTTCTGATTACCCATTTATTTCTTATGATGACGATTGTAGTTTTAGTGAAATTGCTAGTAATTACTTTAAAGAAACGGGTCTCAAACCCGAATCAACCATTATTTGTGGAGGTAGTGATGAAACAATAAAGCGAATTGTTTTAAATGGGACAGGCTCCGCTGTATTAGGAGAGAATATAGTCAAAGAAGAATTGGAGGATGGTTCTCTTATCGTTTTAGAAAGGATTGCTGATCTTGTCACCACTTCATCTATTTATTTAAAGGTTCGTTCGGAAGAGCCAAATATTCAAACATTTAATGAGCTATTACAAAGCGCTTGGCCACTAGCTACTCATCATTAGAATTTAACTAAGCCAGTTATATCTAAACTAATGCAAAAAACATCAATTAACCCACATCAAATGAATATGTGGGTTAATTAATCCTTACAAATTAAAAATATAACATGCTAGTATACTTCAATTTTTTAGCAAAATATTATACATACACTCCATTTACAATCTGAGCCTTTTTATAGTTCCCTTCAAAGAAGTTTTTTACATTTGTTGCACTTTCAATTGAAGCCTCCCGAATCGCTTCTTGGGAATAAAATGCAATGTGGGGAGTAAGAATTATATTTTCATACTCCATAAACGCATGGGTGTGCAAATCAGGGTTTTCTTCAGTTAATACATCTGCAGCATAATATTGCATTTTCCCAGAATCAATGGCACGTACAATTGCAGATTCATCAATCAATTGTCCCCTTGCTGAGTTAATAAAAATAACTTGGTCTTTCATTTTTGCGATACTTTGATCATTAATGATTTGATATGTATCATTATTTACCGGCAGATGAATACTTAAAATATCTGACTCGGCCAGCACTTTGTCAAAAGAAACTAGATCCACATGATATCTTTCCTTCACTTCACGTTTATCAATAAACGGATCATACGCAATTACTTTTGACCCGAATGGCTTCAATCTTTCGACTACCAACCTAGGAATATTACCAAACCCTAATAGACCTATCGTTTGTTCCTCCAGTCTTCTTGTATTTGGAAATGTGTCAAACTTCCATATTTTTTCTTTTTTAACTTGATGATGAAATGAACTAATTCTACGATTAAGCATCAATATCATAGCCATCGTATAATCAGCAACCTCTTTAATGCAGTATTTTGAAACATGGGATACGGCAATGTTTTTAGATTTTGCATAGTCTATATCTGCATAATTGAATCCTATCGTACCGAATGCAATAAGCTTTAGATTAGGTAATGCATCTATTACCCGCTTTGTAAATGGTTCATATTCACAAATGACAGCATCTGCATCTTTGCAGTTTTTAATCAAATCATCTTCCGTATAAGATGGAATTTCTTTAATTTCAATCTGGCCACCGAAGATTTCTTTCTCAATTCCGAGTGCACCCGGAAAGTCAAAGGTACGTACTACTTTAAACATAAAATTGCCTCCGTTATAGACTTAATTTTTAAAGTCTAGTAAATAATATGTGCAATGATCGCAATAATCGGCATGGAAATGATTGTTCTTTGAATAAAGATAATTAATAAATCCCAGAAATTCGCCGGCATTTTTGAAATGATTATTAAAGTTGCCATTTCTGTTAAATAAATAATTTGAACTAATGATAAAGCTCCAATAAAGAATCGTGTTATTTCAGTTTCTATTCCTGAAGCTAACACTGCAGGAATAAACATATCAATAAATCCAGTGATCGTAGCGGGCGCCGCAGCTTGCGCCTCAGGGATTCGAAGGAACTCTAGCACATAAACCATTGGCTGGGAAATAATAGTGAAGAAGGATGTATATTCTGCAATAATCAATGCAATCGTTCCAATTGCCATCACTTGAGGTATCAAGACAAATGAAATATCTACAAAAACTTCATATCCCTGCTTCAATTGTGTCTTTAATGAACCAGACTTTTCCGCACGTTTTACAGCTTGTTCCAACGCCCAAGCAAATTTGCTTTTGTTTTTAGGTACTACTTCTGTATAATGATTCTCAACATGAAACGTATCAGGGATTCTGGATACCGGTGGAATTCTAGGGATGATCATTGCACAAATAATCCCTGCAATAACTATCGTTAAATAAAATATCGGAAATATGTGGTCTACTTCCAGCATTCTTGCAATAACAAGACAAAATGGTAAAGATACCGTTGAAAAATTTGTAGCAATGGCTACTGCTTCTCTCCCAGTATAAAATCCTGTATTATATTGCTCCCGTGTTAGTACCACGCCAACGTTAACATTTCCGATCCACGACGCTAATAAATCAATAGCCGATCTTCCAGGCAGGGTAAACAACGGTCTAATAACACCTCGTAAAAGTGTTCCTGTGAATTCCATGATCCCAAAGTTAATCAGGTAAGGCATCAAGAATGAAGCTACTAAAAACCACATAATCAATGTGGTCAATAATCCCATCATTGTACCACCTGTACTATCAGAATACACCACACGAAGTCCAACTTGATAGTGTGTCATAATGACAGCTGCCATTCCAATGACTCTTATGACGAGCCAAAAGAACGATGTATTGAACATTGAAGATAACATTCTAGATGATGTAATAAACTTAGGCTTGAAGAAATAAGCTATGACTGACAGAACGGTTGAAAGGATAATTACTAATGTTATTACGAATGGAAGGAAACTTGAAAATAAATCAATAAAAAATTCAGTGATTACTCCAAGCGGAATATTAAAATTATTATCTGCATCTCTTACTGGCATTAAAAAAATAATGACACCGAATAATGAAGGAATGATAAACTTTAACAAACCAGATACTGAGACTGAGTATTCTTCAACTTCCTTCTTTTGCGCTCTCATAACAATCACTCTCCAATCTTAGATCACTCTAGACCATAAACCATACTTATATTCTGAATATCTATTTTCCAATTCTTAATAGGTCTTTCACCCTGAGATACCGCTTACATTTAAACGTACATCTAAACAATAAATCCTAATCACAGATTAGAACATCATGACTCACATGATGTTGCTGAGTAAGCACAAAAAGTTATTTTCCTAAGCTACTCAGTTATCTGCTCCCTTTAAATCCTGCTCATATTCAGCTACCGCTTCACCCAATATAGCAATTCCTTGATCTAAATGTTTTCTATCAATGGTTAGAGGTGGCATCATACGAATTACTTCCCCCTGATTACCACTCAAGTAAAGAATAACTCCCTTTTCAAGGCATTTTTCAAGTATGTTCATTAATCCTTCCCCATTCGGCTCGCCTGTGTCTGGGTGAACAATTTCAATTCCTATCATTAGTCCAATTCCTCTTACGCTACCAATGGCTGGATGGTTTTCTTTGAGGTTCTCTAATTTTTCCAACGCATACTCACCTAGGATTCTAGTATTTTCAATTAAATTTTCCTCTTTAAAAACATCAATCGTTGCACATGCCGCTGCACAAGCTACTGGATTCCCTCCAAATGTTGTACTATGACTCCCAACTTCCCATTGTTCCATTAATTCCCTTGAAGCCACCGTTGCACTTAATGGAAGTCCACTAGCAATTCCCTTTGCGATTGCCATGATATCTGGAGTAACACCGAATCTATTAGCTGCAAACCAGTCACCAGTTCTTCCAAACCCTGTTTGGATCTCATCAAAGATTAGTAAAATATTATACCTGTCACAAATCTCTCTAATCTTTTGCAACCAAGCTTTCGGAGGCACAACATATCCTCCTTCACCCAAGACAGGTTCTAAAATAACTGCTGCAACCTCACTAGGGTCAACTTGATGATTAAATAGTAATTCAAAGTCCTTTTCTACATGATCAGACCAGTACAGCTCCGGATCTTCTCCTTGTGGTGTTTCCGACACCTTTGCGTAAGGAAGCTGATAGGTCATATTCCCTCCAACTGGAAGATGCTTTCTATATTTGCTTTTAGAAGAGGTTAGACTCAATGCGCCCATCGTTCTTCCATGGAATCCTCCAAGAAACGAGACAACATAGGGCCTTTTCGTTACATGTCTTGCTAGCTTAAGTGCCCCTTCTATCGCCTCAGTGCCACTATTTCCGAAAAAGAAACAATCCAACGGTTTCGGTAAAATAGTTCTAAGCTTTTTAGCTAAGTTCAGGATAGACTCGTAATTGATAATACCAATTGGTCCATGTACTAGATGATCTACCTGATCTTTGATCGCAGCAACAACCTTTGGGTGTCTGTGACCTGTATTTTCTGTAGCAATACCAGCTGTTAAATCTAAATATTTGCGATCATCGATTCCAATATAATGCAAACCTTCAGACCTTTTAACAGGCAAATTTGGAAAGTCTTTGGCCATAGTAGGTGCTAGTAGACCTTCCTCATTTACTTTTTTCCAATCCATCATTTGAAGACATCTCCTATTTAATAAATTTTGAAATATTAAACATGATTCTTCCACAATGTCAAAAATCCGTCAAACACCATCCATAAGAAAATTTAATACTAACTAAATCCTTAATTTTTAATAAATTAACCTCAACAAATTTATAAAAATGCAAAAAGATAGTTTAAAAAGCAATCTTACCCATTATCTAAACGCTATTATCGTAATAATCCTAAATATCTATGAGATAATCATAGAGTAAAATAGTGCATATTTATTAACTTTCATTGTTAGATTGATTCATATCGCTTAAACAACTAAGATATTCTTAAGCTTTATTATGGGAGGTATTTTTATGGGTAAAAATATATCAATTTTAGGAGTTCCCATGGATTTGGGACAATCAAGAAGAGGGGTCAACATGGGACCTGATGCAATTCGTTATGCCGGTATTGTGGAACGACTGGAGAATATCGGTCATATAGTGGTCGACAATAGAAATATTACGGTTTGCAACAACGATATGGACAATTCAGCCTCAACAAACTTAAAAAACTTGGATGCAGTTCTTAAAACAAATACAGATTTACAGGAGGAAGTAGATAATATAATAAAAAACGAAGCATTTCCTTTAATTTTAGGAGGGGATCATAGTATAGCGATCGGAACATTAGCGGGATTAGCACAGAATTATTCTAATTTGGGTGTTATTTGGTTCGATGCCCATGGAGATTTGAATCTTCCAGAAACATCTCCCTCTGGCAATATTCATGGGATGCCACTTGCAGTTAGCTTAGGATATGGTCACCCTTCCATTGTTAATATCGGGAGTAAGGCTCCAAAGGTAAAACCTGAGAATGTAGTGATGATTGGAATACGCGATTTAGATGAGGGAGAAAAAGAGTTGATTAATCAAATTGGCCTGAAGGTATACACGATGCATGAAGTTGATAAACTTGGAATGAATCAAGTGATACTCGAAACAATGGACTATCTTAAAAATACAGATGGAATCCATTTATCTTTAGATTTAGACGGTTTAGATCCGCTTGATTGTCCCGGTGTAGGCACTCCAGTAAACGGTGGAATCAGTTATCGTGAAAGTCATCTTGCAATGGAAATGTTAGCGGATACAAATTTAATTACTTCCGCTGAATTTGTTGAGGTAAATCCTATTCTAGATGAAAGGAATAAAACAGCTGAAGTTGCAGTTGATCTTATAGGTTCTTTACTAGGTGAGAAAATCTTAAAAACATCTCCACCGAAAGCAACAGTTTAAATTAAAGTATCTTAGGAACGCAGCTATAAATCTATCTTCATGTATTAAGATATTTAATAGTTGTTCATTTAACTTTTGCAGTCTGAAATTGTAGGCTCTTCCCTGGTATAATTAATGGATGCAACAAGTAATTCCATTATTGCATCGGATGCGCTTCCAATACCTTAATCAAGAGGGAAGAGCCATTTTCATTTTTCATTGTCCATTTGAACAAGTTTTGAATTCGTTCGGGTGATTAGGAGCGCTATTATCACTCGAACGGGCTTAGATTTAAGTTCGTTCAGACAATTAAAGGGGTTCTGATCAACCGAGCGAGATACATTTAAGTTCGTTCGGACGATAACATGATAAAATCAAAACCACATGGAATAGGGAGAGAATATTAGATTTTTTCACTTGATTCCATGCGGCTTTTCTATTGTTTTTTCTATAGACTTTTAATCTTAGCTATCATATGCATTTAACGCTTTCACACTATGCGCGATCGCCGAGCCCGCCTTTAATGCCGTTGCAACAAAAATCGACTCTGCTAGCTCTTCTTTCGTCACACCCGCTTTCTTGGCTCCCTTTGTATGGATAGCAATGCAATACGGGCAACCTGTCGTATGCGCAACAGCTACTGCGATGAGTTCCTTTTCTTTCACACTTAATATATTATCCTTGAGTGACAACGTATCAAAATCTACAAACGCTTTGAATATATCGTCATTTAGTGCAGAAAACTCTTTTAACCGGTTAAAATAAGATTGTTTATATAATTCTTCATCCTGGGTTTCATCGTAAGCATTCAGTGCATTTACACCATGAGCAATTGCGGATCCTGCTTTTAACGCTGTTGCAACGAGAACTGCTTCAGACAATTCTTCTTTCGTTACACCTTCAGTTTTACCTGCTTTTACATGGACCTCGATGCAATACGGACAACCTGTCGTATGTGCAACAGCAATCGCAATGAGTTCTTTCAACTTTCTAGATAACTTTCCTTCAGCCAATGCTGCCTTATCAAACTGCGCAAACGCTTTAAACGTATCTGGCGCCAGATCACCTAATTCACCAAGACGGTTGAAATATGATTTTTGGTACAATGCTTCCTGATTTGTAGCTACTGTTTCTTGACTCATGATAAGTTCCTCCTTGTTATTTTCATCTATTTAAATAAAATTACTTCTCAAATGAATTAAACTCCTACTTTTCCCAGCTCTTTCGCTTTTAACTCCCGGCGTAAAATTTTTCCGCTGATCGGTGTTTTCGGAAGCTCCTCCATAAATTCAATTTCTTTTGGTGCAGCATGTGCTGCAAGACCTTTACGGACGAATTGGCGCAATTCTTGTAGTAACGCTTCACTCGTCTCATAGCCACTCTTCAACACAATAAACGCCTTCACAATTTCTCCTCTGACCGCATCTGGCTTCCCGATAACACCAACTTCTGCGACTGCAGGATGTTCCATCAGCTTACTTTCCACTTCAAATGGACCGATTCGTTCACCGGAAGAATTAATCATATCGTCACTTCTCCCTTGGAAAAAGATATAACCATTATCATCCATCGTCGCCAAGTCACCTGACACATACCAGTTTTCAAACGGGAAGTACGTCTCATATTTCGCCGGGTCTTTCCAAACTTCGCGCATAATAGCAGGCCAATTTGCTTTCAGCGCTAAATGCCCTACTTCTCCAGGTAAAAGTTCTTTTCCATCCTCATCTAAGATCGCTGCTTCAATCCCTGGAAAAGGCTTGCCCATTGATCCTGGAACGATTCTTTCTGTCGGTAAATTGACAATAAGCTGTGCTCCCGTCTCTGTCATCCACCATGTATCATGGATACGTCTAGATAATGTTTTGATCCCCCAACGAATGACTTCTGGGTTTAATGGTTCACCGACACTTAAAATATGACGAATCTTAGATAAATCATAGTTTGTTAACTTCTCATCCCCTTTTGCCATCAACATTCTAAAAGCTGTCGGGGCACTATACCAAACCGTTACACCTGCTTTCTCTAAGACAGAATACCATTCATCCGCTTCAAATCTGCCACCATGAATGACAATCGTTGCCCGGTTTAAGAGCGGTGCAAATACCCCGTATACCGTTCCAGTCACCCAACCAGGATGAGCCGTACACCAGTAAACATCATCATCTTTTAAATCCAAAACCCATCTACCCGTGATGTATTGCTGGATCATTGCCCGGTGTGCATGGATAATACCTTTCGGGCGACCAGTCGAGCCACTCGTATAGTGAATATTAAGTCCGTGGTTTAAATCCACCCACTCGATAATGCCTTCTTCTGCTTGTGTCGCTCGTGCTTCAGCATAGAGAGAGATTTCATCACCTTCACATTGCTCGGGCTCTCCAGTAATCCAGACCGTCTGAAGGGAAGGCAACTCTTTCCGTGGAACACGCTTGATCAATTCCGGCGAAGCAATTAAGTAAGTACCTTCACAGTCCGCAATACGCTCTTTCACAGCATCTTCCATAAACGCTTCAAACAGTGGTCCGACAATCGCACCAAGCTTGATTACGGCAAGCATGGCGATATGACAATCAGGATGCTTTTCTAAAAAGACGAAGACGAAATCGCCTTTTTTTACCCCTTTATTTTTTAGAACCGTCGCCCAGAGATCCGATTGCTCTTTTAATTCACGGTAAGTCAATGTATTTTCTTCAGCTTCTCCGAAATAATGAAGTGCGATTTTTTCTCCATAACCATCAGCCACATGGCGATCCACACTCTCATATGCCATATTTACATTTCCAGTATCCGACCAACTAAAATGAGACTCGATTGCCTTCCAAGTGAAATCCTCCCTGACAGGCAGATCAGCTGCTATATTATAATTCCCTTCATATGAATCAATGACTTCTTCTTTCCCCATCGTTCGTTAGCCCCCTTATTCAATATGTAATACATCTAAAATTTCAGCTTTTTTTGCTGCTAAGTTTGAATTACCCCGGTCACGAGGCTTCGCTCCCACAACGGACAGCTCTCTTTCCAATGTCCCTGGCTGACCACCAAGAATCAATATCCGGTCACATAAGTACAATGCTTCATCAATATCATGTGTAACGATAATCATCGTTGTCGAGCGAATCTCTTGAATTTCTAACAATAAATCCTGCAATTGCATTTTGGTGAAAGCATCAAGTGCGCTAAATGGCTCGTCTAATAACAAAACACTAGGCTCTCCAATAAGTGCGCGGGCAATCGCCGTTCGTTGCTCCATTCCACCAGATAAATCTTTTGGAAAATGATTGCCAAATTCGGATAATCCGACTAGATTCAAATATTCCTGCACGTCAACACTTTTCGTATCTTTTACACCAAATAAGATATTTTCTTTCACGGTTAGCCAAGGCATTAATCTCGGTTCTTGGAAAATCATTCCGATTGGTTGCTCACCTAGACTCGCAAGCTCAATATCTCCCTTAAATCCTTCATCCAAACCAGATAACACCCGTAATAATGTACTTTTCCCACAACCACTCGTTCCCAGGATTCCAACCGTCTCGCCTTCCTGAATGGCAAATGATAGATTTTTAAATCCTGCCAGTCCGTTATTGAACGTTCTTGATGCGTTTTCTACTTTCAACATGATGATCCCTCCGTCAGAGCTGGTTTTGTAAGTTATCCTGCCATTTTAATGCACGGGCCTCTAATGTCTTCAATAGGAAATCCGTTGCTTTACCTAGTAGTGCGAATAATATAATGCTTGCAATGATCAGTTCAGGTGAATACGTATTTTGACCGACGACGAGCAAATATCCTAGTCCTTGGCTTGCTCCCATTAACTCGGAAGCAACAACGAACATCCAGCCTAATCCAACCCCGCTCCGTAACCCAACGAGGAAAGATGGGAGGGATGCTGGAAAAATAATGCGACGAACTGTTTGTAATGCTGTGAAATGGTGAATCTTCCCAACCTCAATTAACTTCCGGTCTACACCTTGAATTCCTGAAACGATATTCAAATAAATTGGGAAAAAGACACCAACTGCAATTAACATCACTTTAGAGGCCTCTCCAATTCCCATCCATAGGATAAATAGTGGCACCCACGCGAGCGACGGAATCGAACGAAACGCTTGGATTAATGGATCCATCAATTGTTCAAACCATTTAAAATAACCGACAACAGACCCGATGACAACTGCGGCAACCGTCCCAGCTAGAAAACCAACAGCCACACGATAGAAGGTGATCCCAACATGCCCCCAAAGTGTTCCTTCATTCGCTAGTTCAATGATTTTTTGTACAATTGTCGTTGGAGAGGGAAAGACATAAGCATCGAGCAAGCTGAAACGAACCGCCGCTTCCCAGATGATCAACAGAACAGCTGGGATAATGAGACCAAGCGCGAACCCCCTCACTTTCTTCCATTCTGAGTTGACCTTAATTGCTTTCTTTTCTTTTACTTCAAATATTTCATTTACCTCTGTTTTGACGGACATGCCTATTCCCCCTACTTCATTCGATTACATTTTTTGAATATTGTTCAACGATCAATTCTTCCACAAGTTCCTTAACATCAATATTTTCTTGAATGACACTTTCCGCTTGCAGTACTTCACCTGCTGCGTTAAGTGCTTCAATTTGCTTCTCTCCGGGAATCGGATCTGAAAAGTCATTCCGTTCCAAGCTCTTCTCAGCTATCTCTAAATCCATATCTGCTTCTCGTGCCAATATTTCCGCTGCCTCCTCTGGATTTTCGATGACCCATTCTCTCGCCTTTTCATAGACTTCAATTACTTTTTCTATAACCTCTGGATGCTGTTCTGCAAATTCGGATCGAACATTTAATGTTCCGTACGTATTTTTATCATGGTCCCGTAAAAATAAATTTGCTCCAGAATCTACTTCAACTTTTGCCATATGTGGATCTAACCCTGCCCATACATCGACTTGATCGGTTAAAAGAGCATTTGCACCATCAGCATGTTGTAAGTTCACAATTTCCAAATCCTGTGAGGAAAGTCCCGCTTCCTGCAACGAACGCAGCAAGAAAATGTACGGGTCTGTTCCTAATGTGGCAGCTACTTTCTTACCTTCCAGTTGTTCTACCGATTTAATGTCAGAATCAGCTGTTGCGACAAGTGCCGTCCATTCCGGCTTCGAATAAATATAAACGGACTCAATTGCCGATCCGTTTGATTTTGCAATTAATGCAGCTGCCCCAGCAGCCGAACCGAAATCTACACTACTCGAATTTAAAAACTCAAGTGCTTTATTACTCCCATGACTGAGCACCCATTCCACTTCTATCCCCTGCTCCTCAAACACTTCCTCCGCCCAACCAAATTCTTTCAATGCTAGACTTGTCGGGGAATAATATGCATAATCTAATACCACTTTATCTAATGTGTCCTTTCCTTCTCCCTGGGCAGAGTCACAAGCCGTTATAATGAGCGAGGCTCCAATCATTCCTGCGATAAAAGCAATCCACTTTCTCATGTCTAGTTCCTCCTAGGCTTATTTTTATATTGAATTTCAATTTAAGTTTTCCAAACTTTATTTTCCTTATAAGTATAGTCGGGTTTAAATGTGAACTTTCCACCTTTTCAAAGATTGCTTCATATAAAAAACCCCCTTCCTTAAGAAGAGGGTTTTAAAATTCCTCCTCTTATCTTTCAGATTCTTAAAAACTGTAGGATTTAGCACCTTTGCAGTTTGGCCAACTGCAGGTTGCCGGGTTTCGTCGGGCCTATTCCCTCCACCACTCTTAATAAGAGAGTATACATATGTAATTGTATTGAACAAATTATTTTAAAATTTAACCGATTGGAAACTATTCTAATCAAAAAGAATAAAATTGTCAACTTTTTTTTAAAGTTGTTTCAGCGGGACAGAGGGTCAGAGCATTTGTCCCAGGTTTAATATGATTGCAGAATTACTTAAGTTTTTATCTTGTATTTTTCCTGTTATAAGTGGATACTAAAGGATATAGGCAAAACTAGTTAACTTACTTCACATGGCATAAGAGAGGAAATATTATATGGAATCAATCGTCGACTTTTTTCGAAAAACCGGAGTAAAACGCATTATTATTTTTGGTTTAATCATTCTAATTCTTTACAGTGTAAGAAGTTTAATAAATATTATCCTCCTTACTTTTATTTTTTCATTTTTGATGAATGGGCTAGTTGAATTTACAATGAAACGGATCAAATTTAACCGATCGATTCTCGTGTTATTGCTATACTCCGTAATCGTCAGTTTATTAACAGTAGGAGCAGTAAAATACTTACCAATTATAACGATGGAAATCAGTCAAGTCATTGGGCAGATTTCAAATTTCTCCATCCAATCGTATAATAATCCAGTTTTTAGTTTTATAGAACCGATTATTTCAAGCGCTCAAATTACAAGCTACATAGAAAACGGCTTTTCATTTCTCTTAAAGTCGATTACAGATATTAGCACGGTAAGTGTACAGGTTTTAATCTCGTTAATACTTAGCTTATTCTTCCTGCTCGAAAAACCCCGCCTACTTGCATTTACGAGTAAGTTCAAAAAAAGTAAAGTTGCGCCATTTTACCTGGAGATCGAGTACTTCGGCAGTAAGTTTTCACGCACCTTTGGCAAAGTAATTGAAGCACAATTTATGATTGCCCTGATTAATACATTTCTTACGGTCATTGTATTAATCATTCTTGGATTCCCACAGATCTTTGGATTAGCGATTATGGTCTTTTTCTTAGGGCTTATCCCTGTTGCAGGTGTAATCATTTCACTTATCCCGCTATCTCTCATCGCCTATACAATCGGGGGCTTTTTAACCGTTATTTACTTGCTCATCGCAATTATGGTTATCCATGCAATTGAAGCGTATATTCTTAATCCGAAATTGATGTCTTCTAAAACAGACTTACCTGTATTTTATACATTTATTGTCTTGATCTTTTCCCAGCATTTCTTTGGTGTCTGGGGGTTAATTATCGGAATACCGGTGTTTGTATTCTTGCTGGATATATTGGATGTAACGAATATAGATACAAAAGAGCAAAAAACAACGTGAGGCTTTTATTAGACACACGTTGTTTTTTTATGTTTATTAATTTTGTAAGGAAGATTTTAACCGCTCTATTTTTTAGTATACATAATCCTTTTCTAAATGAATGATACAAAATTACAATAAATTCTAACTTTTTTGGAATAATTGGCTTCTGATACTTATTGTACAAAAGACTGAAGTTTAGAAAAGATGATAGAAATTAAACTCCTTATAGTTCATGCTAATAACTGCCTTTGTGTCAGTCATGAAAGCCTGTATATAAGGAACGTAAGAAATACGGTCTTAAGGGCGCGCGTAGAGCTCCACAATTTTCAAAACGTTAGGGATACTGTTATATCAACGTTTATGGCACTTCTCATATATTTGGGAAGTGCTTTTTTATATAAATTGGGTACGAAAATGGGTACTCCTAGTTTTTGTAAACACTATTCCATTTTATCTAATCATTCATTTTGTACATCTTTTAATCGTTGTTCAAACTTCCGATATGCGGATAAATCCACTATATTTGGTGTATTTACATAGACTTGTGTTGTTTTTGCATCAGAATGTGTTAAAGCACGTGAAATTTCTTCCATAGAAGCACCGCCTTCATAAGCTAGGGTACTAAAGGTATGTCTCAATTTATGAGGTGTTACATGAGAAAGTTCTTTGTGACGACGCTTTACAGCATTGACGCGATAGTTTAAATAATCAATATGAACAGGTACATTAATATCGCCTTTCGAATTAGTGTAGGTGAATAGAAATTGTTCTTCGGTTTGTTTGATTCCAACTTTCAGTAATTCTTTTGCTTGTTCCTTTTTCCACTTTGATAGTAGGTTAACTAAGGAAACAGGTAGCTGGAACTTTGTATTTTTTCGCCCTTTTGTAGCAGTTATTTTTCCGTCTTTTGTTTTATTTTGAACAAGTAAAATAGTTCCTTTTTCTAATTCGATATGTTTCCATTGCAACGCATAACTTTCACTTTTTCTATCACCAAGATTCAAAGTTAGGGTAAATAGTACATAATCTTGCAAAGTTAAATATCCTTTATCTTTATCTTCTTGAACAGCTTTTACCCAAGCAAGTAATTCCTCTGCGGAAAGAGATTCTCCGTTCAATTCTCTTTCTGCTTTTAATCGTTGTTTTAAAGGGTCACCAACATAACCAATGATTCGGGCAATACGATTATACTCAATATAGTTTAATAACTCTGCAATATCGAAAAGTTGATTGACATAGCTTTTGATAATTTTGATATTTGCATAAGTTTGTGATTTTGCATTTAATTGTCTTAATACAAAATCATTATTCGTATTGAGCTCTAATAAAGAGTACTCACCAAACATCGGAAGGATATGCAATCGAAATACATCTTTTGTATTTTTAACAGTTTGAGAAGAAGGGACTTGTCGAGTTTTTCCACTAGAACCGTTACAATACATATCTATCCAAATTTGCTTGTAAAAGTCTTTAAATTTTATTGTTCCTTTTTGTTCGAGAGCACGCCCGTGTTTTTCTTTTTTTACTTGTTCAATCTTCTTTTTAATTTCCTTTTCTGCTTCTTGTGCTTCTGCTTTAGTAGAATAGGTTTTTCTAAATCGTTGTGTCGTTACTCCTAAAATTTTCCGAACCTCTTTTGGATAAAACACCTCAACTTTGTAACTCCCACTACTCATTTCTTTAATAGCCATACATTTTTCCTACTTTCTTGAAGTGAATCAGAACGTAAGAAAGACTACACCCTGATTATAACGCATATTTTTCAGAAAGTGTCGATTCATGCATGTTTCGCCAACCATTCATTCATTGCCTGTTTATCAAAAAGTAGTGTTCGATTAATCATAATTCTTGGAAATCCTTGCTCAATCCACTTATCCAAAGTATTATTCGATATTCCTAGATATTCACAAGCTTCCTTTTTTCTAAGGTATCTCTTTTCTAGTGCAGAGTCTTTTCTAGCTTGGGATATAGCATTTGATATAGTCGAATAAATGTTTTGTTGCAGTGTGTTAAGTTGTTCGTCGGTTAATACAATATTAATCGTACTCATGATAACACTTCCTTAATATAACAAACTATTGTTCTTCAAATGTTATTTCCTTTTTGAAGGAGTACCATATTCATAAATCAGAATCTACGCTGTATAATGGTATGTTCGTATAAAAACTGAAAAAAATCAGACGGCTGTTGGTACAGCTCCACGGGAATTTCACCCCTGCAAGTATTTCTTCCAGCCCTACTCATGGCTTGCGACGCTTCAAACGCTCGAACCATGACGATAGGGGAGTATCATTATCCTAACTGATGGGTTATCGCCAGCAATCCACCACGATTGCCTTAGACTCATAGATTATCGCCTCGTTTCTAACGAAAGTCATGGCGTATGAATCAGATGGCTCGCCATCAGTTGAATGTATCTGATTTTTTAGTTTATACTGCACAGCGTTATCTTCCGTGCTTTCTTTGTCAAAGAACAAATATATGATTAATGAAAGGGAAAACCTAACCATTCTGTATTCAAATTTTGAAAGCTAAAACAGATTGCATAAGCTTCGCTCGTAAGCGTTCACGTATATCTTCATCGATGCCCCAATAAGTGTTTCCTTGTTCATCACGGAGCTTACGCATGGATAGGCTTGTCATATAGCTTCCATAATGCAAAACAACTACTTTCATTGCTTCTGGCTCACCCTTATTTGCAGCTAAAATAATTGGGTACGGCAATAAACCTCGCTCGTTGTTTTCAACATTAGAATTAATCACTCCATTCATCTGCATGTTCCTCCAAAAATCGTTTTAACCTTTTGAAAGAGCTTGTCCGCCTATACTGAACGGTACTACGTGGAATATTGAGTATTTCAGCTATTTCTACATCTGATTTGTTAAAAAAATAATATAGTAGGACAGTGATACGCTTTCCTTTTGGCAAAGTATGCAGCGCTTCAGCAAGTAATTTCGGAGTGATTTTCTTTCCAGCCACTTGAAAACTTTGCCCTTCTTCTCCAGGTATAGAGTTGATTTTCTTCTTGTGGTGTAAGGTCAGAAAATGTCATCTCCTTTGTTAGACGTTGTTGTTGCCTTTCGTTATAAATATTAATAGCTTCATTCTTCAAGACACGTTTACAAAAGGCGTTAAATGCACAGCGAACTTGCCACTCGGTACGATCTGGTTCTATCATGCATGTCCTCTCCCTTCGCAACTGCAAAGGTGGGTGATGATTTCCCCTTTCATAACCTTCAACAAACTTTTTTCTAAAATGCCGAAAAAAAGAACTATTTTTTTGAAAAAAATTTGTAAAAAGGCGAAAAATCCACCGATTAGAACGAGATAAATTTATTTTTATGAAATTATTAGGCTTACACACAATTATCTTTTACTTTTTTTAAAATCCCTCTTGACGGGTACCTATGAATTAGTGTACTATTTAACTATAACACTAGCACAAAGAAACCACAGGAGGAATTAAAATGACCGCTTGGTTTGATTTAACGAAAAAAGAATTTCACCTAGGACTTCCAGCGTTTATATTCTCACTGATTGCCTTGATTGGAATTTTCACAATTAGTATTATGTTTGGCCTTTCAACTAATCTCATGTGGGAAATGTTAACAATAGGAGCGTTTGTAGCAGTTGCTCTTCATGTTTTTTATTTAGCTTATTACCTGCTTTACAGCTTGAGCGTAGAACGTAAACGAATGCATTTATGGCTTCATAATCCGTTGCCAATCGAGTCAATCCTATTAGCGAAGCTCATTTCTGGTCTAGTCTATATGCTCATTACTCTTATCACTGCAGTTATCGTGCTATGGCAGGCTTATAGAAATAGTGCATTGACTATCAATTTAAATGAATGGCTAACTACCGCTATATCGTCTGTCATTGCCTTACTATTAACTGCGTTGTTATTGGGATGTACTTATTTGTTTTTCTGGACAATCTTTATGGTATTGAGCAAAACATATAATGATTTTTTCAGTTTTGTGTTAGCATTCTTTTTGTTTCTCGCCGCTGCTTCACTTCTCAATATAATTGGTGATTTATCTTTCTTAACCGATTGGGGTGTGATAAACAGCGACAGTGTACTTTCAGGTTTTGAGTTAAACATTTCAAACGAAAATTACCATTATGAAATCGAACATTTATCAACCATCTTTTATATTGGTCATTTTGTAAGGGATCTTGTATTGGCTGTCCTACTTTTTGCTGGCAGTAGTTGGATTCTTGACCGTAAAGTTGAGGTGTAATTTATGACTGATCTATTCCATTCTGGAGAGCCGATTTATTTACAGTTAGCTGAACGTATTAAACGGCAAATCTGCCGTGGTGAGTTACACCTTGGAGAAAAGCTTCCATCAATACGTGATATGGGAATAGCTGTAAACGTGAATCCAAATACAGTACAGCGAACATACAGAGAATTAGAGTGGTTGAAAATCGTGGAGTCCAAGCGCGGGCAAGGAACCTTTGTTACAGATGATGAACAAGTTCTTCAAGCGATTAGAGAACAAATGAAAAAAGAAGAAATCTCTCATTTTGTGCAAGGAATGCGGGAAATGGGGTATTCTGACGACGAAATTCAAGCAGGAATCGAATCTTATTTAGCAGAGAAAGGAGCGCCTGAGCAATGATCTCATTTCAACAAGTAACAAAAAAATATCGGCAAAAAGTAGCATTAGATAAAGTGAACTTAAAGCTAACAAAGGGAAAAATTATCGGATTGGTTGGTGAAAATGGAAGTGGAAAATCTACGATGCTGAAGTTAATCGCTGGTCTGACTTACCCGACAAAAGGGGAAGTGCTTATTAATGAAAAAACCGTAAATCGCCGTTCAGCCTCTATTGTTTCATATTTATCAGAGCTAGATGAGTACTACAGGTTTTATAACGTGGAAAAGACCATTGAGTTTTATGCTAGTCAATTTTCCGATTTTGACCTTAAAAAGGCCAATGAAATTTTAACCTTTATGAAGCTCAATCCGGAAAGTAAACTGAAAGAACTCTCAAAAGGAAATCGAGGAAGGCTAAAAATTGTACTTTCTCTTGCACGAAATGCCCCTATTATCATAATGGATGAACCACTTTCAGGTCTTGATCCAATGGTACGTCAATCCATTGTCAAAGGGTTGCTTTCCTTTGTTGATTTAAAAAAACAGCTCGTTCTAATTACTACTCATGAGATCCAAGATTTAGAAAACATCTTAGATGAAGTGATTGCAATAAAGGATGGAACAATCATCGGTCACCATAATGTAGAGCAACTGCGAGAAGAACAAAACCTCGGAATCGTTGAATGGATGACAACTATTTATGAGTAAGACATTTTCTTTAGGGAGAATCGCTATCTGCCAATAGGAATCTGCTTAGTTAATACGGTAGGTTTTTAAATGATAAATGGCAATTGTTCTGACCATATATAAGTTTTTTATGTAATAAGGAGGAAAAAATTAATGGATATCATTAAAACAAATCGGTTGACGAGAAAATACGGGAAGCAATACGCAGTAAACAATATCAATTTAAACGTAAAAGAAGGATCGATTTATGGATTCTTAGGACCGAATGGAGCTGGCAAAAGTACTACTATTCGTATGCTTCTTGGTCTGATTAAACCGTCAACGGGAAGTGTGCAAATATTAGGGAAAGATTTAAGAAAACATCGAATGGAGATTTTGAGTCAAGTCGGGTCGTTAGTAGAAGCACCTTCGTATTATGGTCATTTAACAGGATATGAAAATTTGGAAGCTGCCCGACGATTACTAGGAGCACCAAAAAGTCGCATCACGGAGGTTTTAAACATCGTTCGATTGAACAAAGCAGCAGATAAAAAAGTCAAAAACTATTCATTGGGAATGAAACAACGCCTAGGGATTGCAACTGCTTTACTGAACAAACCGAAGCTTCTTATATTGGATGAACCTACAAACGGACTTGATCCAGCAGGGATCCAGGAAATACGGGAACTGATTAAGGCGATGCCAAAACATGACAACATGACGGTCATCATTTCAAGTCATTTACTAAGTGAAATTGAACAAATGGCTGATCAAGTGGGCATCATTAATAAAGGTGAGTTAATTTTTCAGGACTCCATCGATGTGCTAAAAGAGAAAAGTAAACCTAAATTACACATCGGCGTCAATCGTGCGGACCAAGCCTTTACGTTTCTGAAAGAACAAGGATATGATGCTAAACTTACCGATACGAGAGTTATCATGGAAGACGCAGACCCTGTATTTGCAGAGAAAATCAATTATACTCTGCTTTCCGAAGGTTTTCGGGTAAACAGATTGGAAGAAGTGAAACAATCCTTAGAAGATATATTTATCGAACTAACAGGGGTGGGTGAATCTGTATGATGAGCAAGGTGGTAAGTTCAGAAATAGTAAAATACAAGCGAACATGGCTTTGGATTCTTCCGTTGATCATACCATTCATTATTGTACTGGCAAATGGTTTGAATATATTTTTACGCTATGACACGATTGTTCAACAAGCCGCTAAGGATGGAATGACCATGTGGGACCCAATATGGATATTTAGTTTTTTTCTTATACTTCTAGCCGTTCCACTAGAAGTAACACTAATCACATCCATCATTGCAAATATAGAACATCAGGGGAACAGCTGGAAGTCTATTTTCTCCATGCCTGTTTCACGATTTCAGATATACGTTAACAAATTTGCTTGGTCAACGGTTCTAACGATTATTTCGGGATTCATTTTAATGATAGGAATTATCATCTTAGGTATGATGGTTGGAAATGACACCTTTCCTTGGACGCAAATTTTAGGTTTTTCCCTTTTTCCATTTTTGACTGCTGTTCCACTGATTGCTTTGCAGTTATGGCTAGCGCTTACCTTTCAAAACCAAGCAATACCGATTACGATTGGTTCCCTTGGAATTTTACTAACCATTCTTGGGGGACAGTTACCATTAGGAAAATGGTTACCCTGGACATTTTATGTCCAAGTATTGCCATCGCCTAACCAGGAATCGGTTGGATTACCGTGGGACATTGTTGGCACGAGTTTTATCATAGGTTTATTGCTTCTTTTCGTTGGGTTTATTCATTTTAGAAAAAAAGAATTTGCATAAGGAGGGAAAATAGATGTTCTCCAATCTTTTTTCAGTCGAACTTTTAAAAACAAAACGATCGGTTCTTTGGATTATTGCTCTTCTCATTCCAAGCTTAGCAACCTTTCTAGGAGTCGGAAATTTACTTGTTAACGCAAGAGAGTTTATCGAACCAGACGCTAATTTATGGGTTGACGCGTGGTCACAGGTTGTCATTTTTTACGGAATGATCTTTCTCCCTATTCTTGTTGGTATTTATGCTTCTACCATCTGCAGGGTTGATCATTTAAATGGAGGATGGAAGCAAGTGTTAAGCTTTCCTATTTCTCACGTAAAGCTTTACTTTGCTAAATTACTTACTTTATATTTACTGTTGGCAGTCACTCAGATTTCCTTAGTTATTCAATATGTTGCCATCGGTCACCTCTTTGATCTCTCGGGAACGTTTATATTAAAAGATTTTATCATCTATGGTCTATTTGGCTGGCTTGCTTCTCTACCGCTTGCTTCGTTACAGCTATGGTTAGCCTTTAACTGGAAAAGCTTCGCGCTTCCACTTACTGTTAACATTGGGTTGACAATCCCTGTCTTAATGGTAAGTCAGACTCCATATGGCTTTTTCTATCCATGGGCTCAGCCATCTATGATGATGTCACCAGCTTATGAGGCGTTCCGACCACCAATTGAACAATTGCTTATCATATTTAGCGTATTGCTTGTTCTTTTTACTGTTTTAGGGTTGCTTCACTTTAGGAGAAAAGAATTCAGTTAGTCCTT